>DAIDAS010000023.1 GCA_027310505.1 bacterium | reverse complement strand
GGCTGGGCAACAGAATGGTCCCCAACGCCACGCCCAGCATGCCGGTAGGAAACTCCATCAGGCGGTCGGCATAATACAGCCACGACACGCTGCCGGTTTCCAGAAACGAAGCAAAAATGGTGTTGATCAGCAGCGACAACTGAGCGATGGAAACCCCGAACACCGCCGGACCCATCAGTTTCAATATTCGCCACACGCCCTCGTCATGCAAGTTCATGCTGAAGCGCGGCACGAGTCCGATCTTGAGCAGGTAAGGTACCTGAAACGCCAGTTGCAGCATGCCTCCCGCAAATACCGCCCAAGCCAGCACCATCACCGGCGGGTGGAAATAGGGCGCAAAAAACAGCGCCGCGACGATAAACGAGAGGTTGAGCAGCACCGGCGTGAAGGCCGGCACCGAAAAACGGCTGTAGGTATTCAGCACACCACCCGCCAGCGACACCAGCGAGATAAACAGGATATAAGGAAAGGTGATGCGCAGCAGGTCGACCGTAAGCTGGAACTTGTCCGGGCTGGCATGGAAGCCCGGCGCACTGAGATACACCACCCACGGCGCAGCAATAATGCCCAGCACCATCACCACGAATACGGCCAGCCCGAGCAAGGTCGCGACATGATTCACCAGCACATGCGTCTCGTCATGCCCGCGCCGGTTTTTGTATTCTGCCAGCACCGGCACGAACGCCTGCGAAAACGCACCCTCGGCGAACAGTCGGCGCAACAGGTTGGGGATCTTGAATGCGATGAAAAAGGCATCGGTATAGATGCCTGCGCCGAATACCCTGGCAATCAGGGTGTCGCGCACGAACCCGAGAACGCGGGAAAGAAATGTCATGCTGCCGACCGTGGCCAGCGCTTTGAGCAGATTCATTAATTTGATACGATTTGCAAATGGTCGCCATCTTACCACGGCCGCGCTTTTATCTCCTTGCAAAAGCCTTTTCAAATCTGTATGATTGCGCGTTTCAATTTTTGCTTAATTCTCAGGAGTTTTCATGGCTAACAGCGCACAAGCGAGAAAACGCGCCCGTCAGGCGGTCAAGCAACGCGCCCACAACGCGAGCCAGCGTTCCGCGCTGCGTACCGCGATCAAGAAGATCATCAAGGCGGTTGAAGCCGGTGACAAGGCTGCCGCACAAGCCGCGTACCAGGAAAACGTCAGCGTGATCGATTCCATCGCCGACAAGAAGATCATCCACAAGAACAAGGCCTCTCGCCACAAGAGCCGCCTGTCTGCTGCCGTAAAGGCAATGGCTTAATCTTCAAGCCGCATCAAAAAAGGCCAACCGCATGGTTGGCCTTTTTTATTGCCCCGAATCCTCAACAGATTCGGAGAGAGGTCAACGTCACCCCTCGACCTTGATCCGGCTGCGCGCCGACATGGCATCCTTCAGAACGGCATCGGCATGATCCCCGATCACCGTAAAATGCCCCATCTTGCGGCCCGGACGCGCCTCGTGCTTGCCGTACAGATGCAGCTTGAGGTTGGTCTGCTCGAACAGGACATTCCATTCCGGCTCCCGCCCGCCCGGCCAGACATCACCCAGCAGATTCACCATCACCGCTGCGCTATGCAGACGCGAGTCACCCAAGGGCAGGCCGCATAACGCCCGCACCTGCTGCTCGAACTGATTGGTCACACAGGCGTCGATGGTGTAGTGTCCCGAGTTATGCGGGCGTGGCGCCATTTCATTGACGTACAGGCACCCATTGCAGACGAAGAACTCGACACCCAGCGTTCCGACATACCCCAGTTTCTCGGCGACACCTCGCGCCAGTGCCTGCGCCTGCTCGCGGACCTCCGCAGCCCCCCGGGCCGGAGCAATGCTGATATCCAGAATACCGTTGCGATGAATATTCTCGGCGGTGGGAAACGCCTGCACATTGCCGGCGGCATCGCGCGCCAACACTACGGAGACCTCGTAATCCAGCGCCAGCATCTGCTCCAGCACGCACTGCTCGCCCTTGAAGTTTCGGAACGCCGCCAGCGCTTCTTCCGGCGTGCCCACACGCGCCTGCCCCTTGCCGTCGTAACCGAAACGGGCCACTTTCAGGATGCCGGGGTACAGGCCACTATTGGCGGCAGGAATATCCGATTCCTGATTGATTTCGGCATAAGGCGCATGCGGAAAACCGTTATCGCGCAAGAAGTTCTTTTCCGAGACACGATGCTGGCAGACCGCCACAGCCGCAGCCGCCGGATGCACCGGCACCGATTTCGCCAGGGTTTCCAGCGTACTGGCCGGCACATTCTCGAACTCGGTCGTCACGGCGACACAACTGCGCGCCATCTCGTTCAGCGCATCGGCATCATCATAAGCGGCACACAGATGCACATCGGCAATCATGCCTGCCGGGCTGACCTTGTCGGGATCGAGCACGGTGACCTTGTAACCCATTTCGTGCGCGGCGATGACGAAGAAGCGCGCCAACTGGCCGCCGCCAAGCATGCCCAGCATGGAAGATGGCAGGATCATGCATCCCCCTTCAGCGTCATGCCCAGCACCTTTTCGGTCTGCTTCTGGCGGAAAGCCGCCAGTTTGTCTGCCAGCGCCCTGTCGGTTGTCGCAAGCAACGCCACGGCAAACAGGCCGGCATTGGCCGCGCCGGCTTCACCAATGGCGAAGGTCGCGACCGGAATGCCCTTCGGCATCTGCACGATGGAAAGCAACGAATCCTGCCCCTGCAGGTGCTTGGACGGCACGGGCACGCCAAGCACCGGCACCGTGGTCTTGGCAGCCACCATGCCGGGCAGGTGCGCCGCGCCGCCGGCGCCGGCAATGATGGCGCGCAGGCCACGCACATGCGCGGTTTCGGCAAATTCGAACATCAGGTCCGGAGTACGGTGCGCCGAGATTACGCGCGCCTCAAAAGATACGCCGAAGTCGTCCAGCATCGCGGCGGCAGCTTTCATCACCGGCCAATCGCTGTCCGAGCCCATAATGATAGCGACCAAAGGTTGTTTGTCAGTCATGATTTCCTCTTTTAGAGAATCACCAGATTGTAGTTTCGGCATCACCGGCAACACTGATGAGCCGACCCTGCAACCTGGCTTTACAACAAAACCAGATTGTCCCGGTGTATCAGTTCCGGTTCGTCCACATAACCGAGAATCTGCTCGATCTCGCCACTCGATTTTTTCAGGATACGCCCCGTCTCCACCGCCGTGTAATTGACCAGGCCGCGTGCAATTTCCCGGCCATGCGGGTCAAGGCAGGCCACCAGTTCGCCACGCTCAAAATCGCCGGACACGGCAGTCACACCGATCGGCAGCAGGCTCTTGCCGTCGTCTTTCAGCGCCTTGGCCGCACCGCCGTCCAGAGTGAGCCGGCCGCGCACCTGCAGGTGGTCGGCAAGCCATTGCTTTCTTGCCGCGGTCTTCATTTCCGGCGCATGCAAGTGGCTGCCGATGACATCACCGGCAGACAGCCGCACCAGTACGTCCTGCTCGCGGCCGGAAGCAATCACCGTATGCGCCCCGCTGCGCGCTGCGCGCTTGGCGGCGAGAATCTTGGTCAGCATGCCGCCGGTACCGACCGCACTGCCGGCGCCACCAGCCATTTTCTCCAGTTCGGCATCGCCGGCTGTAGCGTGCTGGATAAGGGTTGCCGTCGGATCCTTGCGTGGATCGGCTGAATACAGGCCTTGCTGGTCGGTCAGGATCACCAGCGCATCGGCCTCGATCAGATTGGCGACCAGAGAACCCAGCGTATCGTTGTCTCCAAAGCGAATCTCGTCGGTCACGACGGTATCGTTTTCGTTGATGATCGGGATAACGTTGAGGTCGAGCAGCGTACGCAGTGTGCTGCGAGCATTGAGATAGCGCTTGCGGTCGGCCAGATCGTCGTGCGTCAGCAGCACCTGCGCGGTATGCAGCTTATGGCGCGCAAAACAGGACTCATACATCTGCACCAGCCCCATCTGCCCCACGGCAGCAGCGGCTTGCAATTCATTGACCGCCGTCGGACGCCTGGCCCAGCCGAGGCGCTGCATGCCTTCCGCCACCGCCCCGCTGGAAACCAGTACCACCTTGCGCCCATGATGCTGCAGACGGGCGATCTGGTCGGCCCATGCAGCAATCGCGGTCTGGTCCAGCCCACGGCCTTCGTTGGTCACGAGGCTGGAACCCACCTTGACGACGACGGTGCGGGCGTTGGTTAACAGGGATTTCATTCGACGTTGGGCTCTTGCGGTTGTTCCGTATCCGGCTCGATCCTGTTGGCATCGAGGTAATCCATGATAGCGTAGGTCAGCGCCTTGCAGCCTTCGCCACTCAACGCAGAGATGCAGAAAGACGGCGCATCCCAGCCGAATTCGCGCAGGAAGGCCACGCGCTTCGCGTCTCGCTCGCCTTCCGGCAGCATGTCCACTTTGTTCAGCACCAGCCAGCGCGGCTTATTGTAGAGGCCTTCGTCGTATTTCTTCAATTCCTCGACAATGGCACGCGCCTCCTGCACTGGATCAACCGATTCGTCGAACGGGGCGATATCCACGATATGCAGCAACAGGCGGGTACGGGCCAGATGACGCAGGAACTGGTGGCCGAGGCCGGCTCCTTCCGCCGCGCCCTCGATCAGCCCCGGAATGTCGGCAATGACGAAGCTGCGATTGGTATCCACGCGCACCACACCCAGGTTAGGGTGCAGGGTAGTGAAAGGATAATCGGCCACTTTCGGCTTGGCTGCAGAAACGGAGCGAATGAACGTGGATTTGCCGGCATTGGGCATCCCCAGCAGGCCCACATCGGCCAGCACCTTCAATTCCAGATAAAGTTCGAACTCCTCGCCCGGCTCCCCCTTGGTGCACTGGCGAGGTGAGCGATTGATACTCGACTTGAAATGAATGTTGCCCAAGCCGCCGTTGCCGCCCTTCGCCACCAGTGCCTGCTGGCCGTCCCCCGCCAAGTCGGCCACCACGCGCCCCGTGCCTTTATCGGTGACGACAGTCCCTACAGGCACACGCAGCACCAGATCCTCGCCCTTGGCACCGTAGCAGTCGGAACTTCCGCCGTTTTCGCCACGCTGGGCACGGAATGACCGGGTATAGCGATAATCAACCAAGGTGTTGATGTTACGGTCGGCAATCACATGGATGGAGCCGCCACGGCCGCCGTCGCCCCCGCTGGGGCCTCCCATGGGCTCATATTTCTCGCGCCGGAACGTGGCAACGCCATTGCCGCCGTCGCCGGCATAGACCTTGATCGTCGCTTCGTCGATAAATTTCATAGTTAGCTATCAGCAATCAGCGTTTGAATACAGCATGGAATTAAAACAAAAAAGCCCTATCATGGCGATAGGGCTTTTCCGGCCGAGACATCGTCGCTATTTAAGCGGGGATGATGCTCACGAACTTGTGACGCAGCGCGCCCTTCACGGAGAAGGCCACCTTGCCTTCAACCTTGGCGAACAGGGTATGATCCTTGCCCATGCCAACGTTGTCACCAGGGTACATCTTGGTACCGCGCTGACGGACGATAATGCTGCCGGCAGAAACCAGCTGATCGCCGAAAGCCTTGACGCCCAGTCGCTGTGCGTTTGAGTCGCGACCGTTACGGGAACTGCCGCCTGCTTTTTTGTGTGCCATTGCTTATTCTCCTTGACTGCCAGAATTACTTGGCAGCGATATTCTGGATCTGGATTTCAGTGTAATTCTGGCGATGCCCCTGCGTCTTGCGATAGTGCTTGCGGCGCCGCATCTTGAAAATCATCACCTTGTCGTGACGACCATGCGAAACCACGGTAGCCTTAACGCTCGCGCCGTTGATCAGCGGAGAACCGATGGTGACCTTGTCGCCATCCGCCACCATCAACACCTTGTCGATGACCACTTCGCTACCCACTTCGCCCGCCAGTTGTTCAACCTTGAGCTTGTCGCCAGCAGCTACGCGATATTGCTTGCCGCCAGTCTTGATGACCGCATACATGATTAAGCCTCGTTTGCTATGCTTTTCCAAAGAACCGCGCATTATACGGAAACACCCCAAAAAAGCAAAGCCGTTTTTTGCGTCCGGCGGGGTGCGCAGCCTATGCTAGAATCTTGCGCAAATTATACCTTATTGCCAACAAGTGCCGATCGAATCCATACAAGCCTGTATCTCCGCCGACATGCGCGCGGTCGATGAAGTCATCCGCAACCGCCTGCATTCCGAAGTCGCCCTCGTCAACCAGGTGGCCGAATATATCGTCAATAGCGGCGGCAAGCGCATGCGGCCAGCACTGGTGCTGCTATCGGCAGGCTGTTTCGGCGAGATCACCCACCAGCACCACGAATTGGCCGCTGTCGTCGAATTCATCCACACCGCCACCCTGCTGCACGACGATGTCGTGGACGACTCCAGCATGCGGCGCGGCAAGGCTACGGCCAACACCCTGTTCGGCAATGCAGCGAGCGTTCTGGTCGGGGATTTCGTCTACTCCCGCGCCTTCCAGATGATGGTCGGCGTGCAGAACATGCGCGTCATGCAGGTGCTGGCCGATGCCACCAACATCATCGCCGAAGGTGAAGTGCTGCAACTGCTCAACTGCCATGATGCCGATATCACGGACGACGCCTACCTCAAAGTCATCCAGTACAAAACCGCCAAGTTGTTCGAAGCCGCCACGCGCCTAGGCGCTATCATCTGCGGCGCCCCAAGCCAGGATGAGGCCGCCATGGCAGAATATGGCATGCGGCTTGGCACGGCGTTCCAACTGATCGACGATGTACTGGATTTCAGCGGCAACAGCAGCGAGATCGGCAAGAACCTGGGTGACGACCTGGCCGAAGGCAAACCCACCCTGCCCTTGCTCTACGCCATGCGTCACGGCAGCCCGGAGCAATCCAGGATCATTCGTCATGCCATCGAATATGGCGGACTAGATGAGCTAGCCCTGGTCATGGAAGCCGTACGCGACACCGGGGCGCTCGAGTATGTACGGGCGCTCGCGAAAAGCGAAGCTGAAGCAGGTTGCCAGGCAATTTCTCACCTACCCCGTTCAAATTACCGGGAAGCTCTGGTAGAATTGTCGACCTTTGCGATCAACCGCAACTTCTAGAGCAGTAATTCAGCAGTATTTCGGGGTGTAGCTTAGCCTGGTAGAGCGCTACGTTCGGGACGTAGAGGCCGGAGGTTCGAATCCTCTCACCCCGACCATCATTGCAACATACTGATTTAATTCAGTTTCAGCATCAAAAATCACGCGGTTTGGTACAAATCCTGGTCCAATTCTCAAAGGAATTGACCCATGCGATTGCCGCCCTACCTGCTCGTCCGCGACAGCGGTTTCTACTTCCGCATCGCCATCCCGCAAGACCTCAGACCCCATTTCGGCAGGACCGAAAACCCCATCCAGCCACTGTCAGAGCAATCATGCGCCGTGCCATGAAAGAGCGCTTCCAGCACAAGCCTCTGATGAATTTTGGCTTCCCGCAACTCGCTGCCACGATCGCCCTGTGGCGGATCAGCATGCTTGCTGCAGACTCGGTAGACAAGATGGAGGATGTCGTCGAAGGCCTCATGGAACACGCCATTCCCGACATGCTCAAACCGTATGGCGTGGACGAGGATGTGATCAGGATGATCAAAGGCCTGCAAAAGGTTTATCACCGCTGGTCGAGACCTTGATGACGGATATTAAAGAGAAAGCTCCCGCCCCATATCCTTGTCGATAGTGTTGCCTGGTTTTCTGGATTCCTGCTCCGTTTCCAGATAATCCAGCGAACTGGTTTTCTGGCGCGACCTGATGAAGATGGAGTCGAGATTCTGTTTCATATCGGTGGTGCAGTAGAGCCTGGTGGCCTCTCTGGCGCGCGACGCAGCTACATAAGCCCATTCACGATCACCCATGGTTTCCGAGGCAAGAAGATATGCACGGGACACGGTCACCCCCTGCGCCTTGTGCACCGACATGGCATAGCCATGGTCGAGATGGTTGTAGCCATCGGCGGCTGTCGGCGAGAATTTTACCAGCAAGCCTTCGTCAGTCTTGACTGTGAGTTCGCATTCCCCGTTGCGATCCAGTCCGATTCGGGCAATCGTGCCCAGCGTGCCATTCTTCACACCCAGCTTCAGATTGTTGCGGGTAAAAAGCAATCTGTCGCCTTCGGCAAACTGCCGATGTCCGCCAGTCACCTCGATTTCGGCAGAAACCGCGCCCAGCTTTCCTTCCGATTTCAGGGCCTCCCGCACCAGACGGTTCAACTCCCTGGCTTCGCTTCGGGTGCCGGCCAGGACAAGTTTCTGCCTGGCTGGAGTCGCATCCCGTTGCCAGTCGGCGACCAGCATCTCCATGACCAGTCGCTGGTCAGGCGCATCCTTCACCAGATCTCGGGCTTCCAGTGAAGCCATGGCGGCAGCCGCATTGCCCGTCGCCAGATCGCGCACCACCTGACGGTCGGTTTCCGACTGCTGGCGGCGGATCTCGTTCAGTTCGGCATAAGTGATGGTTTGCATGAGAATGCGGAACGCACCGCCTGCATCGATGGGCTGCAGCTGGCGGGTGTCACCTATGGCAACCAGCTTGGCACCGGATTGCCCCAGATGCTTCAGGAGGGAAGAAAACTGGCGACTTCCCACCATGCCAGCTTCATCCAGCACGATCACATGCTTTTCCGTGAGGCTGAACCTGCCTTTCTCCAGCTCGTTGAGCAGGCTGTGCAGGGTCTGGCTCGGGATGTGGCTACCTTCCTGCAACCCTTGTGCAGCTTTACCGGACAGAGCACAGCCACGAAGAGTAAAGCCGGATTTTTCGAATGCCTCACGGCAGGCATCCATCAGGTAGGATTTCCCCGAGCCGGCAATCCCCTGCACGCAGGCAATCCCGCCACTATCCCGCGTGATGTAGTGAAGTGCAGATTTCTGCTCATCGCTGATGGTGGGACGGGATCGAATGACCTGCCCAATACTTGATTGCGAAAGACGGTGCCGGATTTCCCCCAATCTGGATTCTGCATGGCGTGCGATGCCACGCTCGATTTCCAGCATCTCCAGCGTGGTATGGCGGGGAATGCCTTGTTTGTCCTTGCCTAGCGAGACCAGCTGGTCGTCCTTCAGCAGTGCCGCGACATAGGATTTCAATTCCTGGCTATTGAGGATGCCCTGCGCGGCAACAGCAGCTTGGCGATAGATATCTTCCAGCCGGAACGTGCTGGCCTGGCTGGTCAGGGTGTTAAACAGTTCGACATGCGTCGGCATCGCTGGCCGGATCGCCTGATGCGTGCGCATGACCTCGATAGAATTGGCATCGAGACCGATTTCCTTCGTCTGTTCTGCCCAATAACTGGGGATCACCTTCCCGTGAGGTGCCATGCTCGAAACAGGCCGCCACAATACCGGACACATGTTCCTCGACGAGCCCGGCCTTGCCACGCCTCGCGTGGCAGGCCTGCTGTTCAAGGAATTTCAGAGCCGACTCCACCGCCTTCGCCTGCGCCTCGGCGATCGCCTGACGGGTTTCCATGCCGGAGACGGCCCAGGCCACCGATACCGATTTCGGTGCGGAGAAGGTGCAGTCCCAACCTGCACGGTGGTTCTCTCCCGCACCCTGCATCAGGTCGTCGCCATCGGGGTGCCTGCCCTGCAGGGTATCCCCGTGAAAAAATGCGTGGAATGAATGTGGCTCAATGGGATGCCCAGTGGACAGAGCAAGAATTGCAGTCAATCCTCAAAGGCTTCGCAGATAAGACTGAGAAAGAAATGTTTGAGACAAAACATCGATGTCAGGATGGCCATGTGATTGATGTTGAGATCAGTGCCTCTTTAGTTGAGGTTGATAATAGAAAACTGATTTACGCCTCATCCCGTGATATCACAAAACGGAAAGAGCAAGAACAATCTCTTCGGAAAAGCAGGGCCAATCTCAGGGCAGTCCTGGATACTTCCCCCTTCCTCATTTGGCAGAAAGACGAAAGTGGGCGATACATCACGGTCAATCAACCTCTTATTCTTGCTGCAGGGAAAAAACAGCGGGATGAGTTGATTGGGAAAACGGATTATGATTTGTGGCCCCATGAATTGGCCGAGCATTACCGTGTAGATGATGCCGAAGTCATGGCAACACAGCAAAAAAAGTATATCGAGGAAAAGGCCGTCGAAAGTGAACGTGAGTACTGGGTAGAAACACACAAAGCCCCGATTATTGACGACTATGGTCAAGTGATCGGAACCACCGGTTTTGCGCGAGATATTACTGAACGCAAGCAAGCCGAAGAGAAGATACGCCTGAGTGAAGAAAAGCTCCGCACACTATTTGAAATGTCTCCTTTGGGGATTGCGCGGAACTCCATGGACGGCCATTTCATTGAGGCCAATCACGCTTTACTTCAAATCACTGGATATTCCCTAGATGAACTCCAGCAGTTGAGCTACTGGAATCTTACCCCGCATGAATACGAAGCACAGGAGGCACTGCAACTCGAATCTCTGCGTGATCATGGTAGATATGGCCCGTATGAAAAAGAATATCTCCATAAGGATGGTCACCGGATTCCAGTTCGCCTCAATGGAGTAGGAATCATCGGGAATGATGGGGAAAAATATATTTGGTCCATCATTGAAGATATCACCCAGCAGAAACAATTCGAGAAGGAATTGAAGGAAGGTGAGTTCCGCTGGAAGTTTACCCTTGAAGGTAGCGGTGAAGGTGTATGGGATTGGGATATCCAATCAGGAAAAGTCCAGCTTTCCAAGCGCTATAAAGAAATTTACGGGTACGAAGAAAATGAAATGAGCGATAGCCCGGATGAGTGGGAAAAACACGTTCATCCTGAAGATAAGCCAAGAGTAATGGCAGCCATGCAAGCGTACTTTGATGGAGAGGCCAAACTGTTTTCAGCCGAGTACCGCGTGCTATGCAAAGACGGCTCCTGGAAATGGATTCATGATCGTGGGATGGTGGTTAATCGCGGCACGGATGGTAAACCATTACGCATGATCGGAACGCATAT
>DAIDAS010000028.1 GCA_027310505.1 bacterium | reverse complement strand
GGTCGGGTACGTGTTTTAGCCCTGGAATCAACTGAAAGGCCTGCCGGATGGCAGGCCTTTTTTTATTCAGCGATTCAAGCTTTCACTTTGCCGAGAATCGGTTTGCGCCGATCTCACAGGAGCCCCGGCCATGCGCCTGATTGCTTTCCAGAGACCACACATTCGTAGCAGGAATATGGGAGAATAGCACCCTTAAATCATCCTGCGCTCATGCCAAAAAAAATTTCAACAATCTGGCGCTTTCTGTTGCCGGTACTGATCCTGTTAGCTGCTGCCCCTTTCGTTCTTATCAAACAGCAAACCTCGCAGCAGTTGGACAGCATTCAGGCCGGGGCTACAGAACAGGCCCGGACACTGATTCGCCTGCTCAATGTCACCGACGAACTGGTCGGCGAACAGGCGAATGCCTCCATGCGCCTGCTGAAAGAGCGTGGCATGGCGTTGGGCATGCCCACAGTCAACGGCACCATCAACATCAATGGCAAGCTCGTTCCCAACCTGGTGCTGGGGACAACCCCGCAGACCAATCGTTTCGACCTGGTGGATGAAGTCACCAGCCTGCTCGGTGGCACGGCGACCCTGTTCGTGAAGTCCGGCAGCGAATTCGTGCGCGTCACGACCAATGTACGGCGTGCTGATGGTTCAAGGGCCATCGGCACCACCCTCAACCCGAGCGGCAAGGCGATTGTTGCGTTGCGTGCAGGGCAGGTATTCCACGGCGTGGTAGATATCCTGGGCGAACCTTACATCACCCGCTACGAACCACTGTTCGACGCCCGCAGGCAAGTCATTGGCGCCTGTTTCGTCGGCTACAAGGTCGACATGAAGGTGCTGCGCGATACCGTGGAAAACACTCGGCAGCTGAGAACCGGCTTTGCCGTGGTGCTAGATAGTACTGACAAGATCCGCTTCCTTTCATCCCATGTATCACGCAGCCAGGCAGAGCGCCTGCTGCATGAGCAATCGGCGAACTGGGCATTTATCAAAGAAGACATTCCGAACTGGGGATTCAAGGTCATCATCGCGTACCCCTTGAGCGAAGCACGTGCAGCCGGGTTGGCCAATTCCCTCTTCGTGATCGGTTCCGGCACCCTGCTCGGAGCCCTGCTTGTCACGATTATCCTGTGGCAATTGCGGCGCCTGATCCTCGACCCAATCGGTGGCGACCCGGCACTGGCTATTGATGTCGTGCAACGTATCGCCGCAGGCGACCTTGATCACGATGGCCTCGTGGCCCAACCCGGAACCCTGATGTCCAACGTGCTGCGCATGCGCCGGAAACTGCGCGAAACCATGCGCACACTGCAAGAGAATGCCGACCGCATGAGCCTTTCGGCCAGCGTATTCGATCATGCACACGATGGCATTTTCATTACCGATGCCGAAACCCATATCGTCGAAGTAAACCCTGCTTTCACCTCGATTACCGGCCACATGCGCGAGGCCGCGCTCGGAAACAAGCCTCAGGATCTGGGCTTTGCCTCGAATGACGCCAATTTCTTCCAGCATCTCTTGCAAGACCCTGAACATGCCGGGGAATGGCGAGGAGAAACCTGGAACCGTCGCAAGAACGGTGATGTATAC
>DAIDAS010000436.1 GCA_027310505.1 bacterium | reverse complement strand
CGTCAGAGCATACCCATGTCGGCTGCGGCCCTGCGCAAGGGGAAGGTGGAAACAGATGCCTTGAAAGAAAATCGCATGTCGGAAGAAGGCCTGCTGGAATATCACCTGTATACCCTCGACCGCCCCACCACGATCGCTGAGAGCCAGACCAAACAGGTTTCGCTGCTCACCGCTGCCGGTATACCGGCACACAAGGAACTGTTACTGCGTGGCGCGGATTATTACTACCAATCCAGCTATGGCGACCTCGGCCAGAAGATGAAGGTCGGTGTATTCGTCGAGTTCGACAACAAGGAGGCTCACCATCTCGGCCTGCCGCTGCCCAAGGGGGTGATTCGCGTCTACAAGAAAGATGGCGCGGGCAACGCGCAGTTCGTCGGTGAAGACAGCATCGACCACACCCCAAAAAACGAGAAAGTCCGCCTCAAGCTGGGCGAGGCCTTTGATGTGACGGCAGACAAAAAACAGACCGATTTCAAGAAGCTGGCAGGCAGCGGCAAATACAATTACGTATTTGAAAGCGCGTATGAAATCGTGCTGAAGAATGCCAAAAAAGACGCCGTCACCGTTACCGTACAGGAACCCTTGCCGGCCGACTGGAAAATCCTGAATGAGAGCCTGCCCAGCACCAAGGCCACCAGCAACACCGCAACCTGGCTGGTAACGGTTCCGCCAGAGGGTAGAACCACCCTGACCTACCGCGCATTGGTGAGGTATTGATCTTGGCACATGGCACGCTTTACCTGATTCCTGTGACATTGGGCGACGACGCCATCGGCAAGGCGCTGCCGCCTGATGTGGTAAACCTCGCGCAAAAGCTGGATACGTTCGTGGTCGAAAATGAAAAAACGGCGAGACGCTTTCTGGGAGCGATCAAAACCGTAAAACCAGTACGCGAGCTCACGCTGCTCACGCTCAATGAACACACCACGGAAAAAGAGCTTCCGGCGCTGCTAACACCGTTACTGGCAGGCAAAGACGTCGGCTTGATGTCCGAGGCCGGATGCCCAGGCGTAGCCGACCCCGGCGCGCAACTCGTAGCGCTGGCACACCGCAAGGGTATTCGGGTTGCCCCGCTGGTCGGTCCATCGTCCATTCTGCTGGCACTGATGGCCTCCGGCCTGGATGGCCAACGATTCACCTTTCTGGGCTATCTGCCCAGCGAGAAAGCCGCGCGCGTGCAGAAATTGCGGGAGATCGAGCAGACCTCGCGAAAAAACCACGAAACACAGATTTTCATCGAGACCCCTTACCGCAACCAGCATTTGCTGGAAGATATTCTCGCCACCTGTCACTCGGAAACACGGTTATGCGTAGCATGCAATATCAGCCTGGACTCCGAACATATCGTCAGCAGGCCGGTCAAGCTCTGGAAGAGCGAAGCGTTGCCGGATTTGCACAAAAAACCGACCGTATTTCTACTGCTCGGATGAAGGAACGGCTTACCGCGGGATCCTGCCCGTCAGGATATAGGCTTCCACTTGGCCTTTACCCTTGACGTCGATGGCTCCGCGCGGTTCAAACAGGAACTGATCCTGCAGCAACCGATAAGTTGAGTCCGACACCTGAATGGAGTTGGCCATCCCGTAATGCTCCATGCGGCTCGCCATATTGACCGTGTCGCCCCACAAATCATAGCTGAGCTTTGAATTCCCGATCACCCCTGCAATCACCGGCCCGCTGTTGATACCGATACGCATCATCAGCGGCTTTTCAGCAACGACAGAGAGACTGGCCAGCGCCAGTTGCATTTCCAGCGCCATATTGGCCACGGCTTCAGCGTGATCAGGGCGCGAATTTGGGGCACCGCCAACCACCATATAAGCATCGCCGATGGTCTTGATCTTCTCCAACCCATATTTCTCTGCCACTTGTCAAACCTTGAGAATACCTGATTCAGCAGTTCCACCAGTTCAGCCGCCGGCATGCCGGCGGAAATCGCCGTAAAATCGACCAGGTCGGCAAACATGATGGTAACGGAATCATAACTGTCCGCAATCCGCCCTTCGTTGTTCTTCAGGCGATCCGCGACGGATTTTGGCATGATATTGAGCAGCAGCCGATCCGACTTGTCCTGCTCGACGAGCAGTTCGCCGTTCTTTTCATCCAGGGCACGCATCATGCGTGACTTCTGCTCCTCGAAATAACGCATCACGAAATACAGGATAGTCGCCGCGCCACACACGTTCACCAGGAAAAATATCTGCTTGGTGTGCCTGGGAATCGGCAGGGCATAACTTGCAAACAGATCGTTCATGCCCCAGGAAGCCAGCACCAGTGCGATGAACAGCAAAAACCACGGAGTGGACTGACGTGTACCGAGGATAAGCAGCGCGCCAACCGGGGACAGGATGGCCCAGATCGCCACCCCGCTGGATGCCTCGAAGCCGCCAATGATCCACTGCATGAGGAACGGCATCACCAGCAGCATCGCCAGTTGCGTGAACGTGGAGTATTCAAACCGCCTGAAGTGATAGAACACCAGCAGGCTGACGTAGGAAACCAGAATATAGG
>DAIDAS010000435.1 GCA_027310505.1 bacterium | reverse complement strand
CGATATGGCCCTGCCGGTCCTTGATCACACGGCGGCTGCCAGGCTTGCCGGACAGCCAGTCCTGATACACCAGCTCCAATCCTTCCTGGCCTTTATCCTCGACTCCGGTAAATCCCACCACATGCGCCATCACTTCACCGGCCGGATAATAACGGCGGTATTCGCGCTGCATGAAGATGCCCGGAATATTCAGCTGCATCACTTGTGCCGCCTGTTCTGGCGGCATGCGGCGTTTGAGGTAGACGAACTCGCGCTCGCTATTGGTGAATTTCTTGCTCAGGTCGCTCGG
The DNA here is from genome assembly GCA_027310505.1 of bacterium. Lineage (GTDB taxonomy): Bacteria > Pseudomonadota > Gammaproteobacteria > Burkholderiales > Methylophilaceae > CAIJXJ01. The sequence continues at coordinate 3,705 of DAIDAS010000435.1, read as the reverse complement.
CTTCATGTTGAGCAGACCCGCCAGCTTTTTGAGCTGATCGGTATTGATGGTGACATCGGGCGGACTCGCCCAGATGGATTCCACCGGCGTACTGATCGCCAGCGGCTCGCCTTAACGGTCAGTCACCATGCCGCGATGCGCCGAAAGCGTCAGGGCCCGGCTGTAACGCGCATCGCCTTTCTGCTGCAGGAAATCGGTACGCATCCCCTGCAGATAGACCGAGCGCCCGATCAAAACGCCAAAGCCCAGCAGCACCGCCACCAGCAGCGCGCGGCGGCGCCAGGCGGGCAACTGCAGGATCAATGGCTTAACCTTATGAATCATGGCGCAACGATCTGAATCTTGGACGGATCCGGCACTTGCATGTGCAGATGGCTGTTCGCCACCTGCTCGATCCGGGCATGCATCGCCCAGGTACTCTGCTCGAGCTGCAACTGGCCCCACTCAACGTCGTACTGCTTCGCCAGCTCCTGCTGCTGTTGCAGCTCGATGTACAACTTGCGCGCCTTATGCTGGGACGTGACGGTTCCCAGCGCGCTGGCCAGCACCACCATGAACAGGATGAGATTGAGCTTGGTCATGCCGCCGACGTCCTCTCTGCCACTCGCAGCACGGCACTGCGCGACCGGGGATTGGCCGCGACTTCGGCATCCGACGCATGCATCGCCCTGCCGACCGCCACCATACGCGGTGGCGGCAGCTCACTGGCACGCACGGGAAAGCGCGACGGCAGCGTATCCCGATCTTGCTGGGAGCGGATGAAGCGCTTGACGATACGATCTTCGAGGGAATGAAAACTGATCACTGCCAACCTGCCACCCGGCGCCAGAACGTCAACGCACTGAGGTAGCGTCAGCGACAATTCCTCAAGCTCCTGATTGATGAAAATCCGTAGAGCTTGAAAGGTACGCGTCGCCGGATCCTGACCTGGCTCGGTTTTATACACCGCGCTTGCCACGACCTTGGCAAGCTGTCCGGTAGTAGTGAGGGCATCCCCCCCTGTGCGTGCCGCAACAATCGCCCTTGCAATCTGTTTAGCAAACCGTTCTTCACCATATTCTTTGATGACCTCCCTGAGTTGTTGCTCGGACGCTTCTGCCAGAAACTCTGCTGCCGTCTGACCGCGGCTTTGATCCATGCGCATATCCAGAGGACCGTCGAAACGGAAGCTGAATCCCCGTTCAGCCTCATCGATCTGGGGCGAAGAAATGCCGATATCCAGCAGCACGCCATCCACCCTGGCCACACCCAACATTTCCAACTGTTCCTTGATCGCCGAAAACCCGCTATGCACCAGCGTAAATCGCTCATCCCGAATGGCCTGTCCGGCCGCCACAGCCGCCAGATCGCGATCCAGCGCAATCAGCCGCCCACTGGGGCCCAACCTGTCGAGAATCGCACGGCTGTGCCCGCCCCGTCCGAACGTACCATCCACGTAAACGCCATCAGGGCGGATATTCAGGGCATCGACAGCTTCGTTCAGCAGTACGGAGATGTGTGAGCCGGCGCTCACAGCGAGAATCCATCCAGTTCGGTGGGCAGCGCCATGTCATCGGCGGCCATTACGCGCTCGAGCTGCTGACGCCAGCCCTCCATGCTCCACAACTCGAAGTGGCTGCCCTGCCCAACCAGCATGGCCTGCTTTTCCAGGCCGGCAAACTCGCGCAATACGGGAGAGACCAGCAGGCGACCGGCGCTATCGAGATCAATATCTTCGGCATGACCGACCAGCAGGCGCTGCATGGCACTGGATTGACGGTCGAAACTGGACAAGGCCATGATCTTGGCCTGAATCGGCTCCCAGGCAGGCTGGGGATAGAGCAGCAGGCAGCGGTGCGGATGCGCGGTGAGTACCAGACGGCCGGCGCATTCGGCAAGCAGGGCATCGCGATGCCGGCTCGGCACCGCCAGTCTGCCCTTGGCGTCCAGATTCAAAGATGTTGCACCGCGAAACATGTTTTCCCTTTGGGACTCCCTAATTTGGAACAGAGGAGGAATTGCCACTCGCCCTTAGCCTCAAGCGACAATCCCCCACAAAACCCCACTTTTTCCCACTGCCGCCCACTATAGATAAAAAAAATGGCCACTGCAAGCCCTTTTTCGATGTTTTTCCTTTTCCCGTCAAAGACTTAGGTGATTTTTCGTGGAAAAATTTTATCCTTAATAATTAAGGGGATAGAAAATGAACTGAATGTGACTTGTAAGAAGTCTTTCGCATCTCATTAAAATTGGTAGAGCCGTGGCAATCGAGTCCGGTTTTCCACTAGGGATCGCCCTTATTGTTGCGCAATTCCATAACAGGTCTAATCTTGCAAGGATCGCCCGGAACAGGAATTCGCAGCTGGCTGAGGCGCTGGTATCCACATCCCACAACAGATCAGAAGGAGACAGGCATGAACAAGTATGGCGCAGAATTTTTTGGCACGTTCTGGCTGGTTCTCGGAGGCTGCGGCAGCGCAGTGCTGGCGGCCGCTTTTCCGAATGTCGGCATCGGCCTGCTCGGCGTAGCATTCGCCTTCGGGCTCACCGTATTGACCATGGCTTATGCGATCGGCCATATCTCGGGCTGCCATCTCAACCCGGCCGTTTCCATCGGGCTGTGGGCCGGCGGCCGCTTCCCCGCCAATCAGTTGCTGCCCTATATCATCGCGCAGGTACTGGGCGGCATCGCGGCCGGCGGCGTGCTGTACCTGATCGCCACGGGGAAAGTGGGGTTTGATGTGAGCAGCGGGTTTGCATCCAACGGTTATGGCGAGCACTCGCCCGGCCAATATTCGCTGCACGCAGCCCTGATCACAGAGGTCGTCATGACCATGATGTTCCTGATCGTAATCATGGGCGCGACCGACAAGCGGGCCCCGCAGGGATTTGCCCCGATCGCGATCGGCCTTTGCCTGACGCTGATTCACCTGATCAGCATCCCCGTCACCAACACCTCGGTCAACCCGGCGCGCAGCACCGGTGTAGCCTTGTATGTCGGTGACTGGGCCGTGGCGCAGCTATGGCTATTCTGGGTCGCCCCGATCATCGGCGGGGTATTGGGGGCCAAGATCTATCAATTCATTGGTTGCGAAAAGAACTAGCAGGCGCGCAAAAGACAAAGGGCCCGGAACGATCGGGCCCTTCAAAATGAGAGAAGCTGGCCGATAAGCCGGGTTCTGTCGTGGACAGTCATTCCTCTAGGCGCATGATTGCTCATGCGCTCAAGCAACCTACCCGGGAACAGCGCGAGCCACGCCATTGTTCCCCTATTTGGTCTTGCTCCGGATGGAGGTTACCGCGTTTCACCGTAACTTAATACGCTCGTCTCTGTGGCCCTGTTCCTCGCCTCACGGCGTACGGCCGTTAGCCGTCATCCTGCTCTGCGGAGCCCGGACTTTCCTCCCCCCGCTTGCGCGGGCGGCGACTGTCTGGCCAGCTTCACTGGCTATTCTACCAGTTTAAGCACTCGCCCAGACGGCTTCAGCGGCAGCCACCGCCTTCCCCGCCGCCGCTTTCCAGTGTTGCGCCGCAAGCACCGATTCCAGCGCCCCCAGACAGGCCCTCACGTTGGCCTGCGTAGAACTGTTGCCCATCAGGCCGATGCGGAAAATCCTGCCCGCAAGATCCCCCAGCCCAGCACCAATTTCGATCCCGTGCAGATTCAACATATCGGCACGGACCTGCGGCTCGCTCAGCGCTTCGGGGACAAGCACGGCGTTGAGC
>DAIDAS010000425.1 GCA_027310505.1 bacterium | reverse complement strand
ACAAGGTTCCGCGCTGGCCGATCGGTTTCGGCGACAAGCAGAAAGCGCGTGAATACCTCGAAAAAGCTGTAAAGCTTAATCCGGATGGCATCGACCCTAATTATTTTTATGGGGATTTCCTGCTGGAACAGGAGGAATATGCCAAAGCCAAGGAGTATCTTGAAAAATCGTTGGCAGCACCTGCCCGCCCCGGTCGCGAGGATGCAGATCAAGGACGCCGTGCCGAAGTGCAACAGTCGCTTGAAAAGGCGAAGCAGCACGGTTGAATAACAGATCGCCATTAACCCGATAAAAACGGCCATCCTGGAATGTCAGGATGGCCGTTTGATTGATGTGTCTTAGAAAACGAAGCTCAGGCTTTGGTACTGACATTCATCCCGGGATTACTGCCTTGCAAATTCTGCGACAACGCCTGTAAAAAATTAGCCAGTGTCGTTTGATTTCCAGACGCGCCCAAAGAACCCAGCAAATTCTGAAAATCCTGCTGCAATGCCGAGACCGAGGCACCTGATGCGGAGCCGGTGCCCGAGGTCGTGCCGGACGAAGCACTGGACGAGCTCAGTTGCTGGATGAGATTCTGCAACTTGTTCTGAACCCCGCCTGCCCCGCCACTATGATGATGGTGGCCATGCCCCGATGCCCCACCAACCGCAGACGCGCTACTTGCATCGTTGTCACCATCGCTATCGGCTCCCGTTGTTGTCACCGTCGCCATCCTCACCACATGACCGGCTCGTTGGACTAAATTGACTTATCTGACCGATATTGAAGCCATTACCGAATATTCCATTAACAGATGACATTTATTTCCTCCCATGAATAATTAATCAAAATACGCCATACACACCACTATTAGCGGTATATAAAAAGCTAAAATTGAGCCAGATTTGGTAACGAAACGTATCGAAATATATCAACCAACACACCTTTTAAATGGCGTAAATACGAGAAAAATCGACGCGCCAAAAGGTGAAAAGATGCTGTTTTTATATGTTTTTATGTAAAACCGGCAATAGTTGCAAAATAGATGGCAACTATTGCCGGAAAATGCCTGGAGACAGTCTTGATGTTGATGATTGAAGGGTGGATTTATCCAGGAGGTAGCTCAGTGCCGTCTCCCCATCAAGTTATCTGGGATACGCATTCGGAACCGAAGGCGCATATCCGGGCGGCGGTGGCGGATAAGTAGCAGGTGCTGGCGGATAGTATGCCGGGCGGCGCTGGCGCTCATTCAGGATGCGCCCAGAAACCGGAACCCGGTGCCCTTTGGCGTACATGCACTGGATATAAGCATTGTCATAGCGGCGTTGAGCCCCGTAGGAAGACACATTGGCTTCTTCGACTCCAACGGCGCTGCCGACCAGCAGCCCGGTTGCAGCACCGACACCTGCGCCTTCCCCTCCTCCGGCTGCGGCGCCTACCGCCGCGCCAAGCGCGGTACCCACTACAGCACTTCGGGCAAAACTGTCATTGGCTGCCTGATTGGCTGTCGTTCCACCGATCTGGTCATGGGCAAACTGCCTGCAAGTAGCATCATCGTATCGAAACTGTTCGAAATCCTTGCCTGTACCCGGCAACGCCATGGCGCTCGGGCCATTCGGCACCGACGCACACGCGGTCAGGAGCAACACAGTCAGAAGCCCGGTAGATTTCAGATTGATATTCATGATCACCCACTCCATTGATTACTGAGGAGGTGGCGTGGGCACAACTTTCTGCCATCCACCCGGACATTCCTTGACGTAAGGATAATAGCCGTCTGGATTTTCGCAGTAATACCAGTAGCCGCTGGCCTGCGGAGCTGACTGCGGGCTGCCCTGCTCGATATAGACCGGAGGTTCGACCGGCACCGGCACGGTAACCACAGGCGGATAATCGGGGTAATAGTAGTAAGGGTACGGGTAATAAAGATATGGGTAGTAGGGATGCGGATAAGGCACGCCAAAGTAGAGCCCAAGCCCCACATGCCCATGCCCATGCCCGTGCCCGCGATCGGCCAGCGCGGCCCCACTGGTAAAAACCCCTGCCAGCAACACGGCACCGCATAACACCTTGATGCTTTTCATGATTCACTCCTCGCGAAAGTGGGCCGGATAGTTCCGGCACATTTATCAATTTGACCGCAACGAGGTATCAGGAGTTTTTCAATTTGCCTCAGTTTTGTATCGGCTTGTATCTCTCGCAGTGCGTCGTGCCATGTTGCATACGCTCACAGGGCTGGCAACTCTATTGTTGCGATCAACCCCAGCTCTGCCGTGTCCATGTTTCGTAGCTTGATGGAACCCCTGTGCTTTTCGGCGATGATGCGCGCTATTGTCAATCCCAGCCCCGTCCCCCCGGAGTGTCTCGACCGCGAGTCCTCAAGACGCTTGAACGGCTGGAACACCACCTCCAGCTGATCCTCGGGGATTCCAGGCCCCCCGTCGATGATCGAAACAACGACTTTGGAATTTTCCTGTTTTATAGTGACGTGGGCAGATTTTCCGTACTTGATCGCGTTATCCAGCAGATTGGAAATACAGCGGCGGAGAGAGTGGGGACAAGCCAGTACAGGTTTGCCAACATTGCCGCTGCAGGTTACGTCCCAACCCGCATCTGCCGCATCGTTGCAGATCGCTTCGATCAGCGAATCCAGATCAACGAGTTCGAAAGGCTCTTCGGCACTGATGCTTTGGGCAAAGCTCAAGCCCTCCTTTACCATGGCCTGGGTTGCTGTCAGGTCCGCGACCAGATGTGTCCGCAGATCATCATCGGTGACTTTTTCCAGGCGAAGCCTGAGACGCGTCAACGGCGTTTGCAAATCATGGGCGATGGCCGCAAGC
>DAIDAS010000414.1 GCA_027310505.1 bacterium | reverse complement strand
TTCCATTACCGGACTGTCAGTCGTGACGCTGACGTTTTCCGACCATACCGATGACTACTTTGCCCGCCAGCAGGTTCTGGAACGTATTCCGGACGCCAATCTGCCGCAGAATTTCCAGCCGGCGCTGGCGCCGCTTTCCACGGCGGTCGGCGAAATTTACCGCTATATCGTGGATGCTCCCAAGGATATGCCATTGCGCGAGATCCGTGCCATCCAGGACTGGCAGATACAGCCGGTGCTGCACACCGTTCCCGGCGTGGCCGATGTCGTCAGCTACGGCGGTGCGGTCAAGCAATATCAGGTCAGGCTTAATCCCTACCTGTTGAAAAAATTCGAGGTCAGCATCGACCAGGTGAGTCAGGCGCTCTCCAACAGCAGCAGCAACGTTGGTGGCGGCCTCATGCATCGCGGAGAAGAAGCCCTGGTCGTGCGCGGTATCAGCCTGTACAAAAGTCTGGATGATATTGCACAAACCGTCGTCGCTTCCCGCAACGGCCGCCCCATCCTGGTGAGTGACCTTGGCGACGTGGGGGTCGGCGACCGACCGCGTTCCGGGATCGTGGCATTCAATGATCGCAACGATGTCGTTCAGGGCGTGGCGGTCATGACCAAAGGCCAGAACGCGGCCAAGGTCGTGGAAGGGCTGCGCGAGAAAGTGGCAGAGATCAACGCCAAGCTGCCCAAGGGCGTCAAGATATTGCCTTATTACGAGCGTACCAGCCTGGTGCAGCACACGGTGCATACCGTGACCGAGAATCTGGTGGTCGGCGCCTTGCTGGTGGTCTCCATCCTGATGATCTTCCTGCGCAACTGGCGTGCCGCACTCATCGTTGCCTCAGTGATTCCACTGTCCCTGCTGTTCGCCTTCATCATCATGAACAGTCGCGGGATGTCGGCCAATCTGATATCGCTCGGCTCGGTCGACTTCGGTATCATCATCGATAGCGCCGTGGTGCTGGTGGAAGCGCTGATGGTCAAGCTGGCGCTTGGTGCAAAGGACGGCAATCCCCAACACAGCGGTTACGGGTGGCGTATCCATACGCTCAAGCATACTGCCGTGGAAATGGGGCACCCCATCCTGTTCTCCAAGGCCATCATCATTCTGGCGTTCCTGCCTATTTTTACTTTCCAGCGTGTGGAAGGCCGGATTTTCTCGCCGATGGCCTTTACCTTGAGTTTTGCCCTGCTCGGCGCCATTCTGCTGACCCTCACGTTGGTGCCGGCCTTGCTTTCCTACACCATGCGGCGCGAAGACATGGCGGAAAAGCACAGTGGCTGGATGCACGCGCTCCAGGAGGCCTATCGGGGTTTTCTGGTAAAATTGGGCCCCAAGTGGCTACCGATCACGGCGGCATCGGTGGTGTTGCTGGCGGTGTCACTCATGCTTGCACCGCGGCTGGGTACGGAATTTCTGCCCAAGCTGGATGAAGGCAACCTCTGGATCACCATGCCTTTGGCGCCTTCCACCAAATTGGAAAAAACCAAGGAAATCGAGCTGGAAGTGCGCAAGATTCTGCGATCCTACCCGGAAGTCGATAATGTGGTCTCGCAGCTTGGCCGGCCGGATGACGGTACCGACCCCAAGGGGCCGAACAACATGGAAATCCTGGCCAGCCTGAAGCCGCATGAAACCTGGCGCTTCTCTGACAAAGAGGCGCTGATCGAGGATATGTCGAAAAAAATCCATGAGATCCCCGGCATCCCGACCAATTTCTCGCAGGTGATTCAGGATAACGTGGAAGAAGCGCTCTCCGGCGTCAAGGGCGAAATTTCGGTCAAGATCTTTGGCCCGGACCTGACCGTGCTGGAAGACAAGGCGGAACAGGTGGCCGAAGTGATCCGCGGCGTGCGCGGTGCATCTGACG
>DAIDAS010000399.1 GCA_027310505.1 bacterium | reverse complement strand
CGCCTGAGGAAGAGGGGGCTCTCGATTTCGATTTTGATGCCGAGATTGGCGAACCCTCTGCCACGGAACCGCAGCAATCTGCCGCCCTTGGGTTGCCTGATTTGAACCTGTCCGGAATCAGCCTTGATCTGGACGAGGCTTTGGCGCCAGCGTCCGCCCCTGCGGAGGCGCCTTCGGCTCCCGGCGTGGTGGAAGCGATCTCGGAGCCAGCCGGGAACGTCGAGGAAATCACGCTCGCTTCGGACGAATCCGCCGATGTCGACACCAAGCTGGATCTTGTGGCCGCCTATATGGATATGGGCGATACCGAGGGTGCACGCGAATTGCTGGAAGAGGTGCTGAGAGAAGGCGGCCCGCAGCAGCGCGATCGTGCGCAAACCATGCTGGGCACCCTGGGGTAACCCGTTGTTCGCGATAACCATGGCCGGGCCGACAAGCCCGGCCTTTTTATTTGGTAAAGAACCGTGCATCCTTCGCTCAGAATCATTGCACTGATCGCACTGGCAATCGCAATTCAGTTTGCCCAGCCCCGGGTGCTATTCGCCATTGGCCTGCTGGCCATTCTGGCGGCACTCGTCTTGTACCCGGCCTTGCTCTGGCGCATGCAGTTCCGGTCGCGCTGGCTGCTGTTGATACTGGTGCTGATATTTTCCTTCACCACGCCGGGTGAGTACGTGCGTGGCTGGACGTCTGCGATTGCGCCTACCTACGAGGGGATTGGCATGGGCTTGCTTCAGGCGGGGCGCCTGATCACTATGTTGGCTGCACTGGCACTATTATTGGGTAGTACCGGTCGAGAGCCATTGATGTCGGGCATCTACATTCTGATGAAACCACTGGGGTTGCTGGGGCTGTCGCCAGCGCGTTTCACGGCGCGACTGTGGCTCACCCTGCATTACGTCGAGGAGGCGCCGGAAAAACATCATCGATCAAAATTGGCGATGCTGAATGAGATCGCGCTGTACGATCAGCTTGAAATGCAACAGCAGCGGCTTGTCCTGACAATGCCCGCATGGAATGTTGTCGATCTGCTGGTGCTGGTCGTGGCTGGTACATTACTGATATGGTGGCTCGCATGAGGATTGCGTTGGGCATCGAATATGACGGTCGCCCTTGGTGCGGCTGGCAGAGCCAGACCTGCGGGTGCGGGGTGCAGGATCAACTGGAGCGGGCGCTGGCCGAAGTGGCCGGCCATGCCGTCAGGGCGCATGCTGCAGGACGGACGGATACCGGCGTGCATGCCCTGGTACAGGTCGTGCATTTTGATACCACGGCGGAACGCTCACTCAGCGCCTGGGCGCGTGGCGTCAATGCATTTCTCCCCGGCAGCGTGCGCGTGCGATGGGCGAAAGCGGTGTCGGACGAGTTCCATGCGCGGTTCTCGGCGCGTCAGCGCAGCTACCAGTACCTGCTGATCAACCAGCCGGTGGCGCCTGCCATCCTGGACGGCAAGGCCGGCTGGCATCATCGGCCCCTGGATGTCGAGGCCATGAGCGTGGCGGCGTCGTATCTGGTGGGCGAGCATGATTTCAGCGCCTTTCGGGCGGCGGAGTGCCAGGCCAAATCACCCATCAAGCATCTCTACCGGGCGGATGTCAGCCGGCTGGGCGATTGCATCCTGTTCAATTTTTGCGCCAGCGCCTTCCTGCATCATCAGGTACGCAACATGGTGGGGGCCCTTGTGTATGTCGGCAAAGGCAGCCATGTGCCGGAGTGGATGGCGAAGCTGCTTCAGGAAAAGAATCGCAAGCTGGCGCCACCGACCTTTGCGGCCGGAGGGCTGTACCTGACCGGGGTCGATTACGATGCGCAGTGGGAGCTGCCCGAGTGCCAGCGCAGTCTTGCGGCATTTGCCTTGCCGCTCGGCTGACAGCCACGGCGCTTTCAGTTACCCTAACAGCTTTTTGACAGGTCTTCTTTCTTGCGTACGCGCGTCAAAATTTGCGGTATTACCCGTGTCGAGGATGCCCTGGCCGCTGTCGAGCATGGCTGCGATGCCATCGGGCTTGTGTTTTACGAAAAAAGTCCGCGATGCGTTCAGGTGCAGCGCGCCGCAGAGATCGTGGCTGCGTTGCCGCCGTTCGTCAGCGCCGTCGGCCTGTTCGTGAACGCCTCGGCGGAGCAGGTTGGCGCCGTACTGGCGCAGGTCCGGCTGGATGTGTTGCAGTTTCATGGTGAAGAGACACCATCATATTGCAGCCAGTTCGGTGTGCCCTATCTCAAGGCCGTGCGCGTCAGGCCGGGAACAAATTTGGTACAATATGCGGCTGACTATGCTGGCGCCAAGGCGCTGTTGCTGGATGCGTTTGCAGAAGGCGCACACGGGGGAACTGGCCAGACCTTCGACTGGGAATTGATCCCGGCGGGGCTTTCGAGGCCGATCATTCTGGCAGGCGGCCTGACTGCCGCCAATGTCGCCGAGGCCGTACGCCGGGTTCATCCTTATGGCGTCGATGTCAGTGGTGGCGTAGAACGAGAAAAAGGAATCAAGGACGCAGACAAAATTGCTGCGTTCATACGAGGAGTACGTGATGGGGAAGTATGATTTTCCGGATGCCGGCGGCCATTTTGGCCAGTTTGGCGGCATCTACATGGCGGAAACGCTGATCCCGGCGGTAGAAGAGCTGCGCCGCCAGTATCTGCATTTTCGCGATGATCCCGAGTTCAAGGCCGAGTTTGCCTACGAATTGAAACATTATGTCGGGCGTCCCAGCCCGATCTATCACGCCAAGCGCTTGTCCGAGCAGTTTGGCGGCGCACAGATTTATCTCAAGCGTGAAGACCTGAACCATACCGGTGCGCACAAGATCAACAATGCGATCGGCCAGGCCTTGCTTGCCAAACGCATGGGCAAGAAGCGCGTGATTGCCGAGACCGGTGCGGGCATGCACGGCGTGGCGACCGCGACCGTGGCTGCGCGTTTCGGCATGGAATGCGTGGTGTACATGGGAGCCGAAGACGTACAGCGCCAGGCGCCTAACGTCTTCCGCATGAAATTGCTGGGCGCGACCGTGGTGCCGGTGGAAAGCGGCTCGCGCACCCTCAAGGATGCCTGCAACGAAGCGATCCGCGACTGGGTGACCAACTGCGAGAGCACGTTCTACATTTTCGGCACGGCGGCCGGACCGCATCCGTACCCCATGATGGTGCGCGATTTCCAGTGCGTAATCGGCAATGAAGCCAAGGTGCAGATGCCCGAAATGATCGGACGCCAGCCGGATGCGGTGATTGCCTGTGTGGGCGGCGGTTCCAATGCGATCGGCATATTCCACCCCTATATCGAGGAAGAAAACGTGCAGTTGATCGGCGTGGAAGCGGGCGGTCATGGCATTGCCTCCGGCCAGCACGCGGCTCCGCTCACCGGTAACGCCAAGGTCGGCGTGCTGCACGGCAACAAGGTGTATCTGATGCAGGACGAAGACGGCCAGATCATCGAGACGCATTCCATTTCCGCCGGTCTGGATTATCCTGGCGTGGGCCCTGAACACTGCCTGCTGAAGGATATCCACCGTGCGCAGTACGTCGCCATCACCGATGATGAGGCGCTTGACGCCTTTGACGCGCTCTGCCGCTTTGAAGGCATCATCCCCGCGCTCGAATCCAGCCATGCATTGGCACATGCGCTCAAGATTGCGCCGACCCTGGGCAAAGACAAAGTGTTGCTGGTGAACCTCTCAGGACGCGGCGACAAGGACATGAACACCGTTGCACGTATCAAGGGGATCACGCTGTGAGTCGTATCCAGAACGTTTTTGCCGCGCTCAGGCAAGCCGGGCGCAAGGCCCTGATCCCCTTCGTGACGGCCGGCGATCCCAATCCTACGCAGACTGTGCCGCTGATGCACGCCATGGTGAAAAGCGGCGCCGACCTGATCGAACTTGGCGTGCCGTTTTCCGATCCGATGGCGGATGGTCCTGTCATCCAGCGCGCCAGCGAACGCGCCTTGGCGCACCATGTGTCGCTACGCAAGGTGCTGGGCATGGTGGCGGAGTTCCGCCAGCAGGATAACCGGACGCCGGTCGTGCTGATGGGCTATGCCAACCCGATCGAAGCCATGGGCTACGAGCAGTTCGCATCACTCGCTGCTGCGCGCGGTGTGGATGGCGTGTTGACAGTGGACCATCCGCCGGAAGAGTGCGCAGAATTCGTCGCAGTGCTCAAACGGCATGGCATCGATACCATTTTCCTGCTGTCGCCCACGACGGAGCCTGCCCGCGTGCAGCGCGTGGTCGAGTCGGCCAGCGGATTCATCTATTACGTTTCCCTGCGCGGCGTGACCGGTGCCGCCCACCTGGATATTGCCGATGTTGCGCAAAAGGTGGCGGCCATCCGCCAGCATACGAACCTGCCAGTCGGCGTCGGCTTCGGGGTGCGCGATGCGGCAACGGCCAGAGCGATTGCCGAAATCGGCGATGCGGTCGTGGTTGGCAGCCGTACCGTGCAGGAAGTCGAGAATTCGCCCGAAAACGAAGTGGCCGCCAATGTCGGCAAACTGATCGCCGAATTGCGTGGCGCGATCGACGCTAAATAAGAGGTTACACATGAGCTGGTTACAGAAACTTCTCCCCCCAAAGATCAAGCGCAGCCTCGGCGAATCCAAAAAAACCGTGCCGGAAGGCCTGTGGAGCAAATGCCCGTCTTGCGAAGCCGTGTTGTATCGCACCGATCTGGAAAACAATCAGGAGGTCTGCCCCAAGTGCGGTTATCACAACCGTATTTCCGCCCGTACCCGGCTGGATTTCGTGCTGGATGCTGAAGGCCGGTTCGAAATCGGTTCGGAAGTGACGCCGCTCGATCCGCTCAAGTTCAAGGACAGCAAGCGTTACCCGGATCGCCTGAAGGCGAGCCAGGCCGAAACCGGCGAGACCGATGCGCTGGTGGTTATGCAGGGCGCGATCAAGACAGTGCCTGTCGTGGCTGCTGCGTTCGAATTCAAATTCCAGGGCGGTTCCATGGGCTCCGTGGTCGGCGAACGTTTCGTGCGCGGCGTTTCCGTTGCCATTGAACAGAAGGCGCCGTTCATTTGCTTTGCCGCCAGCGGCGGCGCGCGGATGCAGGAGGGGTTGTTCTCGCTGATGCAGATGGCCAAGACCAGCGCCGCGCTGACGCAGCTGAGCCGGGCGCAACTGCCGTTCATTTCTGTGCTGACGGACCCGACCATGGGGGGCGTTTCAGCCAGTTTTGCCA
>DAIDAS010000370.1 GCA_027310505.1 bacterium | reverse complement strand
GTTTGATAGTCCCGGAAGGACTGTTCGATCTCTTTATTGAGTAGCGGTTACTCGAATTCAGATGTTGCGGAGTAGTCATCAGGGTTACACCAGTAGTTGATGAAGCTGGCATTAGAACACCACGTAATTCAATAGAAAAATATAATAATTAGCCCCTATCTATCTATTTATTAGATTGGCTTCTATTCTGGGAGGCGCGATCGGGATTCACAATCGATACCAGATGTGCTGCAGCGGGCCAAAACGATAGTGGTGAGCGGCAAAGCTGCTGACGCATACAGTTTGCCCCGGCGAAGACTGGGACGGTGCGTCCACGTTCCAGACCAAATAGCCGAACTCCGTAGAACGGTCATTTGGTAGATTCCCGCCACTAACTGGCGTTCAGATCAGTCTTCTATTCTGAAACCAACCTTGATTGTGACTTGGTAGTGGGCGACCTTGCCATCGACAATATGTCCTCGGGTTTCCACCACCTCAAACCAGTTCATGTGTTTGACAGTCAGTGCAGCTTTGGCAATTGCATTGCTGATTGCATCATCGGTACCGATTGTTGAGGACCCGACGAGTTCGATAAGTTTGTAGGTGTGACCTGGCATGAAATTCTCCAATCTCTTTTGAAATGGGTTTGATTTCATTGCCAATGATGCGCCCTACCCAGCCACTTTGTCGATAAGTGGTCGCATTCCATCATGTAAAAACCTAACGGCAGTTCGCGGCCACAAGCTGTCCGTTAGCAGCATTTTGGGCAAGTTTAATGATCAGATATACCTCGGCCCTCAATTTGCAGCATAATTTAACCGGTTGCATCGGGAGTCACCGTTAAATTATGGATTCACCCAGCACACATTGGACAAAGGCGCAAAGCACCAACGTTAACGAGTGCCTTGCCAAGATACTTTCGCACCCGATTTTTGCGCAAGCTGAACGGCAACAACGATTTCTGAGCTATATCGTGACTGAGACCCTTGCCGGTCATGCCGACAGGCTCAAGGGATATACCATCGGGGTGGAGGTCTTCGACCGCGAACATACCTTTGATCCGACCGTCGATGCGATTGTGCGCGTGGAGGCAGCACGCCTGCGCGCAAAGCTACGTGAATACTATGATAACGAAGGCCGGGCCGATCCAGTCCGCTTTGAGTTGCCTAAAGGCAACTATATGGTTCATATCGAGCGGCAGGGAGAGGATGCATCCCATGCCCAGGGCGCCGGAGTCACCGCTTTTCCCAAACCGATCGAAGACAGACCGTCGCTTGCGGTGTTGCCGTTCACCAATATAAGCAGCGATCCCGAGCAGGAATATTTTGCCGACGGTTTTACGGATTGCCTGATCACGGAAGTATCGAAACTCTCCGGGCTTTTCCTCATCTCCCTGCAATCGTCGTTTATCTATAAAAAGGTGTCGAAGCGGGCCGAGGACATCGGCTTGGAATTAGGTGTCAAATACCTGCTGGAAGGCAGCGTACAACGAGCAGGAGGGTGGGTGCGCATTACGGCTCAGTTGATAGATGCCGTTTCTGGCGTACACCTCTGGGCGGAGCGTTATGACCGCGAGCTGAAGGACATCTTTGCCTTGCAGGATGATGTTACCCGGCGTATCGCCACGGTGTTGCAGGTGAAGCTTGCCGGCGATGAGACCCGTCGCCACGGCCGCGAAAGCACCGCCAGTATCGAGGCACATGATGCGTTATTGCGTGGGCTCGAGCGTTTCTGGGTTTATTCGCGGGAATCAGCCGAAGCGGCACGGGCGCATTTTGTAGATGCGGTGACACTCGCCCCCGGCTATGCCGCCGCCCATGCCTGGCTGGCACGGACACTTGTTCTTCAATGGGTATTTTTATGGGAGCCCCAAGGCGAAATGCTCGAACAGGCATTCGAGCATGCCCGGACGGCCGTCGATCTTGATCCGCAACATCCGCTAGCTTACTCCATGCTCGGGTGGGTGCAATGCTGGCGCAAGCAAGGCGAGGCCTCCATTGCCGCCGGGCGGCGAGCGGTTGAGCTTGACCCGAACAACGCAGACGCCTACATTTTCCTTGCCATCACCCTGGCGGTAGCAGACCAAGGCGCAGAGGCGTTACGGCATGTCAAGACAGGCATGCGACTCAACCCTCACCCTTCCGCATTCAACCAGCTTGCGCTTGGATTCTGCCATCTCGTACAAGGGGAGCATGACGAGGCCGTCGCTGCATTCAAGCGCGGCGTCGAGGTGTCGGATGCGTTCATCCCCAATCATGTGTGGCTTTGTGTAACATATTCATTGCTCGGCCGCAAAGATGAGGCGCGGTTTCACCACGAGAAAGTCATGGCGCTCACTCGCGGACGGAAACCCGTACTTCAGGTCATCTGGCTGGATGACAGTCTGCGCGCCAGAATGACCGAGTTGATGCAGCTTGCGGGACTGGCCTAGCCCGCCCCCACACGACCGAAACAGTCAGCGCGGCTGCCGGTAGCCGGTGACGGTCATCATCCATTGCACCAGCCATGGGACAACGGCATGCTGCCAGTAGGTCAGCCGCATCAAAAACGGAACCACCACCAGCCGCTTGTTGCACTCGACCCCTTTAACGACGGCTTGCCCAACCTGTTCCGGCGTTAATGCCGGGACCAGCAAGCCCATTTTCGGCACCCGTTCGAGGCTGCCCGGATTGTGTTCCCAGTAAGGAGACTTAATCACGCCGCTCTCATAAAGAGTGACGCCAATGCCGGTGTGATACAGATCGGCCTGCAGTGCCTCGCTAAAACCACGTACGGCCCAGCGCGCAGCCAGATAAGCTGTGGCGCCCGGCCAGACGAAACGCGAACCCACCGAGCTGATGTTGACGATATGGCCGCTGTTGCGCTTGAGCATGTCGGGCATGAACGCGCGAGTAACGAAAAAAGCGGAGAAATAAGGCACGGTCATCATTTGTACCGCTTCCTCGGGGCTGGTTTCCTCGGTAAACCGCCATTTCCCGCTGCCGGCATTGTTGACGATGATGTCGGGCGTCCCGACTTCGGCTGTAATCCGCCGCGCCATTTCCATGACAGCTGAGGCATTTGCCAAATCCACTGGGTAAACCCGCGCTTCTCCGCCTGCCTGCTTGATTTCATCCGCCACGCGCTGCAGTTCATTTTCGCGGCGCGCAAGCAGCAACACCCGGCCGCCGGCATTGGCCATAGCTTTACTGATCGCAGCCCCCACTCCGCTTGAGGCGCCAGTGATGAGTACTGTTTTTCCGCTGATGTTCATGATGTTCTCCTCATTGATTCATGTCTCCGGATGACCCTTGCGCCGCGTCCTGAATCACCCCGGCGTCCTGACCCAGGCGTCGATCAGGGACGGCAGTATCATGACGCCATCCCTGCTGATCATTTCTTCTCGCAACCGTACAGCAAGCGTTCCGATTTCCAGCGTTGCCGCGGAGGCCACGCCAAAACGCTCCATCATCGGCAACAAACTTGAAACGATGTCTGCGATGTATTCATGCGCGGGGAAATTCGGCACCCCACCAACCTTTGCCTGCAACTGCATTTGTGGCTGCGGCAACCCCGCATGCAGGAACGTCGCATGGAGCTTCGCCCCCATCTGAATATCGACACTGGCACGCTGAAAGGTTTCCCGTATCCGCTCACCGCACTCCTGCCATAACGGCATGTCCGGCACGATTCTGGCGGCTGCGATGTCCATTTCCTGAAATGCAACAACGCCGCCTTTGTGCACATAGCGCGACAATTTTCGCAGAATGGCAGACGGATTCGGCAAAAACATCAGTACAAACCGGCCGATCAGCGCATCGAAGGTATCATTGCACTCAAAATCGGCCAGATCCGCCTCGACGAACTCAACTTGACGCAGATTTTCTTCCACGCCACGACTGCGCGCCAGCGCCAGCGCCTGCGGCGACCTGTCTACCCCGACCACCGCGCCGGTGGGGCCGACCAGACGCGCCGCCAGTAGCGAAACGCAGCCTGAGCCGCAGCCCACATCCAGGACGCGCATGCCTTGCCTGATCCCTGCGCGGCGTAGCAG
>DAIDAS010000353.1 GCA_027310505.1 bacterium | reverse complement strand
CAGGTACGGTGCCAACCCTTCGTTGAACACGCGCTTTTTCAGTTTGGGGTCGAGCACCGGGAAGCAAACCTCGATGCGCCGGAAAAAATTTCGGTACATCCAGTCTGCGCTGGAGAGGAACAGGTTTTCTGCCTTGTTGTTGTAAAAATAGAAAATGCGCGAGTGTTCGAGGAAACGTCCAACGATGGAGATCACCCGGATATTTTCCGACACGCCAGGAATGCCAGGCCGCAGTGCGCACACGCCACGTACGATCAGGTCGATCTTGACGCCGGCTGCTGAAGCTTCATAAAGCGCCATGATGATATCCGGGTCGAGGAGGGCATTCATCTTGGCAATGATGTGCGCTTTTTGGCCGGACTGGGCGATTTCGGCTTCATTACGGATGGCCTTGATGAGGCGTTGGTGCAGCGTGAATGGCGATTGCCATAGATGGTGCAGCTTGCTGGCCTTGCCCAACCCCGTCAGCTGGGCGAATAGGGCGTTTACGTCCGAGCAAATTTCCTCGTGGCAGGTCAGCAGGCCGAAATCCGTATACAGCCGCGCCGTGCGCTGGTGGTAGTTGCCGGTGGAAAGGTGCGCGTAGCGACGCAGCCTGTCGTCCTCGCGCCGCACCACCATGGCCATCTTGGCGTGTGTCTTGTGGCCGACGACACCATAAACGACATGTGCGCCGGCATCTTCCAGCTTGGCCGCCCAGTTGATGTTGGCCTCTTCGTCGAAGCGCGCCATCAGTTCCACCACCACCGTGACCTCCTTGCCGCGCCGCGCCGCTTCGATCAGCGATTGCATCAGTGTGGAATCGGCGCTGGTGCGGTAAAACGTTTGCTTGATTGCCAGTACCTGCGGATCTTCTGAGGCCTGCTTGATGAATTCCACCACCGGGTTGAACGACTGGAATGGGTGGTGCAGCAGCATGTCACCCTTGCGGATAGCCTTGAAGATGTCGGCTTCCTTGCTGGTTTCCTTGGCAAGGGCCGGGGTGTAGCGCGGAAATTTCAGATCCGGCCGATCAACCCAGTCAGGTACCTGGATCAGCCGCACCAGATTGACCAGGCCGTTCACCTGGTACAGGTCGTCCGGAGTCAGGCCGAACTGGC
This sequence comes from bacterium, assembly GCA_027310505.1. Lineage (GTDB taxonomy): Bacteria > Pseudomonadota > Gammaproteobacteria > Burkholderiales > Methylophilaceae > CAIJXJ01. Next base: position 12,549 of record DAIDAS010000353.1, on the reverse strand, counting down.
CGAGCAGGAAGTGATACATCTCCGGCGGACAGCTGTCCGCTACTTCCAGTCGAACTTCGTCACCGTATTGGCGATGCGACAGTTCGCCTTGCAATGCGAGGCGGAGATCCGTGGTGTCTTCGTCGTCAACCGACAAATCGCTGTTGCGCGTGACACGGAATTGATAGCAGCCGCGCACTGTCATGCCGGAAAACAGCTCGTTGACGTGTGCGTGCAGGATTGATGAAAGAAACACGAACTCGTATTCGCAGCCTGCAACCTGGGCCGGCAGGCGGATCACCCGGGGGAGTGCGCGCGGCGCCTGCACAATGGCGATGCCTGAGTTGCGACCGAAGGCGTCCTTGCCTTCCAGCTCCACGGCGAAATTGAGGCTCTTGTTGAGCATGCGCGGGAACGGGTGTGCGGGATCGAGACCGATAGGCGTCAGGATAGGCATCAGTTCCCGGAAGAAATAGGAACGTATCCAGTCCTGCTGGGCCGGATTCCAGTGCGTACGGCGCAGGAAGCGGATATTTTCTTCAGCCAGTGCCGGCAGAACTTGCTCATTCAACAGCTGATACTGGCGCTCCACCAACTGGTGCGCCTCAACGCTAACGCGTGCCATGATCTGTTGCGGCGTCAAGCCATCCGCGCCAGTGATCGTTGCGTTGTGTTCGATCTGTTCCTTGAGACCGGCAACGCGCACCTCGAAAAATTCATCGAGATTGCTGCTGACGATGCACAGGAACTTGAGCCGCTCCAGCAGGGGGTTGCGCTCGTCTTCGGCCTGCGCCAGCACGCGCCGATTGAAAGCGAGTAGACCCAGTTCGCGGTTGACAAAATATTCCGGCGTCATTTTGAAGGCAGCCAATCAAAATTCTCCAGCGTAGCAGTGCGACATGATGAATGTGTGACGTTGGTCCGGATTAAGGCTTGGGTGGCACGTAGCCTTCTACTTCGGCTGCTCCGCTGCCAAAAAAATAGGCTTCGGTCTGTTCCGACAGGTATTTTCTGGCACGCGGGTCGGCCAGGCTGAGACGGTTCTCATTCACCAGCATGGTCTGGTGCTTGAGCCAGCCGGCCCAGGCTTCCTTGGAAACATTCTCGTAAATGCGCTTGCCCAGTTCGCCCGGGTAAGGGGGGAAATCTAGGCCTTCTGCTTCGCGTCCGAGTTTGACGCAATTGACGGTTCTTGCCATGTTCTACTCCTTGTCTGAATCCTCACATATTAACGCACACGCCCCGCCGGCGCGAGATTGGCGAGTATGCCAACCAGCGCCAGGCACCAGACGATGACGGCACTCGAGGGTAAGTCGAAGGCGGCCGATAGCGCCAGCCCGACCACATAGGCCACGATTCCAATGACGTAGCCGCCCGTCAGCTGGCGGCATGCCTGCCAGCGGCGCACTGCCAGGGCGGGCATGATGAGGCTGGAAAACACCAGATACACGCCGACCAGTTGCACCGAGGTTGTCACCGCCAGTGCGAACAGCAGGTAGAAACTAGCGCCTCCCAGGCGATCGCGCAGGCCGAACCATAGCCCAAGAATCAATGCCGTCAGCAGCGCGGCCGGGATGAGCTGCTGCAGGCCCACCCATAAAATCTGTCCTGCGAGCAGGTCTTTCAGGTGCTCGCCGCCATGCGGGTTGCTCGATAACAGCAAAATACCCGCGCTGGCCGCCAGCACGAAGACGGCACCGATCAGTGCCTCCTGTACTTCCGGCCAGCGTTTCTCCATCCATGTCAGCAGCAATGCCCCGAGCAGGGCGGCTGTAATGGCAGCGATCTGCACCGCCCAGCCTTGTGGCTCCCAACCCATGAAATCGGCGGCGATGACGCCCAGGGCTGCGATCTGGGCTACCGCGAGGTCGATGAACACGATGCCGCGCTGCAGCACCTGCTGGCCCAGCGGTACATGCGTAGCCAGCACCAGCAATCCGGCCGCGAAGGCCGGGAGGAGGATATTCAGGTCGAGTGCGTCGAGGTTCATTTCGGGGCATCCGTCGGGATGGCGTCCAGCAGGCGCGCCACGGTGACGTCGAACAGGCCGAACAGGTCATTGGCATGATCGGCGCCGCCGACCGTGAAAGGCAGGACGACTGCCGGAATTTTTGCTTTTTCCGACAGCCAGGACGATGCCCGGTCGTCGTTATAGGCGGCGCGTATCACCATGCGAGCCGGATGCTGCTGCAGTTGCGCCAGCACTTCAGCGAGGTGAGAGCTGGTGGGCTCGACCCCGGGCTTGGGTTCTAGTGTTGCGACTTCGTGCAACCCCAGCCAGTCGCTGAGGTAAGGAAATGCCTTGTGTTGCACCACGATGGCGACACCCTTGAGCGGCCGTGCCTGGGTTTCCCAGCGCTGGACGGCGGCTTGCCAGCGTTGCGCAAAATCCTTCTGACGGGCTTGGTAAAACGAGGCGTTGCCCGGGTCGATTTCTGCCAAGCGCTGCGCCAGTGCCACGCTGACTTTGGCGATGTTGCGCGGGTCGGTCTGGATATGCGGGTTGCCCATGGCGTGCACATCGCCTTCGGCGCGGTCGAGGCGTTGCGGGATCTCCAGCCGTTGCACGTAATTTCCGGCTTCGAAGTAACCGGGTTTGCCCGGTAGGACAGCCGCATTCCCAGCCTGACGCAACACCATGGGCAGCCAGCCGATTTCCAGCTCCAGCCCGGTACAGGCCACCAGGTTGGCTGAACGCATCCTGGCGATCAGGCTGGGCTTGGCCTGAACGTGGTGCACGTCCTGCAGGGCCTGCGTGGCGCTGTATACGGTGACTTTGTCGCCACCAAGCTCCTGTGCCAGTGCGCCCCATTCTGGTTCGCAGGCAAATACGTTGAGTGCCGCCTGTGCGGGATGGGTGGTCAAGGACAGCGCTGTCAGCAGTGCGAAGAGTAAGTTTTTCATGTCGATGCCTTTCCTAGAATTTGTGGGCGCCGTGGCTGCCCAGGCTCATGATGTACTGTAAGAACAACTGGTTGTCGGTAGCGTTTTGACGGGAGTTGTCGCGCGCCAGTTGCAGCCGGATGCGGCTGAATTCGCTGGGGTTGTAATCCACCATGAAGCTGATGCGATCCGGGTTATAGCCATTGGCGATCAGCTTGCCATTGTTGCTGGCGTAATCCACGCTGCCGCTGTCCAGCCGGTCGTAACGCAAACCGGCGCGCCATTCGGGCATGAATTGATAAATGCCTTGCAGATACCAGCCGGATTGGACGGCCGAGTAGCGGTCCGTGCTGATAGTGCTGTAAGCCAGATTGCCGTCTTCGGAACGATGCAGGTATTCACCCTGCAATTTGAAGTTGGTGGAGTGGGTGTTGCCGTTGGGTGCCCATTTCCATACGAAATCTGCAATCCACAGGCGACTGGTGCCGTTGAATGTATTGGTGACGAAGTTGCCTGCGGCATCCAGATCCTGCGACCGGCGATCGCTGGGTGAAGCGCGCAAGTATGACAAACCGGCGCGCCAACTGCTGCTGATGCCGATGTCGCCGCCGACATGGCCGAACACGCTGCCCATGGCTGCGCCATTCTTGTCCTTGCCCGCGGTGCCGGCAATGCGTCCGCGGCCGGCTTCGGCGCCGAGTTCGAGATAGGTGTCGGTCGGCGCAACCCATTTGAGCTGTACGCCGTCATCGCCATACTGGTTGCCGAGGAAGGCCTGGTAGACCAGCGGATTGTCGACGAAATCCCAGGTATGCGCATGCTGTTCGTTCAGGTAACCGATGCCGGAAAAGAACCGCCCGCCTTTCAGCGTCATACCTGCCGGCAGCGCGGTGGTCTGGATGAAGGCTTCCTCGACGCTGACTGAGTTGTCCGGCGTCAGGGCCAGATTCAGGCCTCCGTAAAAATAGTGGTCGATGTTGGCATAAATCCCGAGTTCCGATTCCGCCAGGCTTAAACCACGCAGCCCTGGCCCGATTGTAGCGCGGTAGTTTCGGCCCTGGCAGCACTGGCTTCGGCCTTGCCTGCGCTGGCCTGCGCCTGATCCAGCTTGTTCTCCAGCGCCTGGATGCGTGCTTCGTAGTTCTGCTTCATCTGCTGGATTTCGGCGCGGATTTTCTCCATCTCCGCACTGTCGTTGGCAGTGGCAATGGTCGGCGCCCCCAAAGCAATTGCGACGGCACATGCCGTCAGTTTTGGTTTGATCACGATGATACCCTCGTTGAAAAAATGAACGCCCGCCAGCGATTATCAGGTCGCAGGCGGGGTGGCTTCAGGTTTCAGGCGAGGACGGGCGGCGCACGTGCGGCGTAAGGAAAATACAGCGCCGATCCGGTGCGGAAAGACTGATCGGGCGCAGCCGTGAGGGTGTGTGTCGCTGGCGGCAGGGCAAAAATCGGACTTGCCACCGCGCTTGCGAGTTCGGCGTAGACCACGCATTTGTCGCATGCTGGTGCGTGGCTGGATTTATCCTGCTGCTGGTCTTGCTGCCAGTCTGCCAGATGCGAAATCGCATGCGTTGCCGCACCCTGTTGGCCAAGGCCGAACAGCAGGGCGAGGGTGAGCGTCAGCAGCAGGCGGCGTAACATGTCGAGGATTGTAACAGCGATTCTGAAAACAAAAAAAGCCGGCTGCGGGATGTTATAACAATCCGCAGCCGGCTTTTTTGAAGCGCGATGTTTACTGGTAATTCGCGGCAGCGAAATCCCAGTTGGCCAGGCTGTTGAGGAAAGCCTCGACAAATTTGGCGCGCAGGTTGCGGTAGTCGATGTAGTAGGCGTGTTCCCACACGTCGATGGTCAGCAATGCCTTGTCACCGGTGGTCAGCGGGGTGCCGGCGGCGCCCATGTTGACGATGTCGACGGAGCCGTCAGCCTTCTTCACCAGCCAGGTCCAGCCGGAGCAGAAGTTGCCGACTGCTGAGGCCTGGAAGGCCTTCTTGAATTCGTCGAACGAACCCCACTTCTTGTTGATGGCGTCAGCCAGTGCACCCGTCGGTGCGCCGCCGCCGTTCGGTTTCATGCTGTTCCAGAAGAAAGTGTGGTTCCAGATCTGGGCCGAATTGTTGTAGATGCCGCCGGAGGATTTCTTGATGATGTCTTCCAAGCGGGCATTCTCGAATTCGGTGCCCTTGATCAGGTTGTTCAGGTTGGTCACGTAGGTCTGGTGGTGCTTGCCATAGTGATATTCGATGGTCTCGACGGAGATATGCGGCACCAGGGCGTCTTTGGCGTAGGGCAATGCAGGCAGGGTATGTTCCATGTCGGTTTCCTTTAGGTGTCTGGTGAATTGAGAAAAGATTATTTCCGAGAAAGGATATTTTGCCACAAAGTTTGAGTCATTTTGTCGGGTATTGTGGCCGAGGTTATTTTTTTCTGGCGCGGGGGTGTGCCTTGTCATAGACCTTGGCGAGGTGCTGAAAATCCAGATGGGTATACACCTGAGTCGTGCTGATGTTGGCGTGCCCCAGCATTTCTTGGACTGCGCGCAAGTCGCCGCTGGATTGCAGTACATGGGTGGCAAAGCTATGGCGCAGGATATGCGGGTGTACGTTGCCGGCGATGCCTTGCTTGATCGCCCATTGCTTCAGTCGGTACTGAACTGCACGTGGGGTGAGCTGTTTGCCGTTTTTACCGACGAACAGGGCTTGCTCAGTATCGACTTTCAATAGTGTGCGTTGAGGCAGCCATGCCTTGATGGCCGCAGTGGCTTGACTGCCCAGCGGCACGATGCGTGTCTTGGAGCCCTTGCCGGTAACGGTTACCGTCCCTTCGGCCAAATCCAGGCCTGCCAGCGTCAGTGTGACCAGTTCCGCCAGGCGCAACCCTGATGAGTAGAACAGCTCCAGGATGGCGCGATCACGCAGGGTCAGCGGATCGTCGCCCGTAATTTCGACCAGGCGAACTGCCTGCTCCACGGATAGCGCCTGTGGCAGCGACTTGGCGGTTTTGGGTGCGCGCATGCCGATGCAGGGGTTGTTGTCAAAGCCGTGGCGGCGCGCCAGATCGTTGAAAAAACTGCGCCAGGCGGAGAGCATGCGTGCAATGCTCTTGCCGCCGATACCGCGTCCGTGCAGCGTCGCGACAAAGCGGCGAATGTGCGACGGTTGCAGCTGATGCAACTTCGTATCGCCGGCCATCTCGACCAGCCCCCGAATGTCGCGAGCGTAATTCTCGCAAGTCAGGGGGCTCAGCCCCCGTTCGTGGGCGAGATGGTCAAGGTAGGCGGCGAGGTGATCCAAGTTGGAGGGTGCCTCTGATTTTCAGGGAAACCCTACAGGATGAATCGCAGCAATGCGACGCTGACCAGTTCGCCGATGCGTTTGAGATACATCGTGCCCATTTCCGGATAGAAGCGTTTCTCATCTTCGCTGGCCATGGCCAGCAGGCCGAACACCTGTTCGCCGCGGAGAGCGACCAGCGCGTAGGATTTGAGCGGCGCATTGGTCTCGCCAAACCAGCTGTCGACATCCAGCCCGGCGCGATGGCCGCAGTAGGGCGTTGCCAAGCCTTGCGCCCAACTGCGCAGTTCGTCTTCCACCGGCGTGAATTCATTGCGCGGGGCATCTTCCTGGCGTTGAGGTTTGGCCCACAGGCGAAGCGCCACATGCGGCACCTGAAAGTCCTCGCGCAGGTTGTCCACCACGGTTTCCGTCAGCGCTTCGAAGTTGCGTGAGGACAAGATGCCCAGGCTCAGTCGATGCACTTTCTCGCTGATGGCATCATTTTCTTCGCCAAACTGGATCAGTTCGGACAATTTCACTTCCAGCACGCGGATCTTGTCACGCTGCGCCAGCTGCTGGCGTTCTGCCAGCGAAACGGTGCCGTTGCCATGCGGGCTGGGCAGGTAGATTTCAGTCAGCAGGTGGGCATGGCGCTCGAAAAAAGTGGGGTCGTTGCGTAAAAATTCCGTGACCTGGTCTTCGGTGAGATTCATGTTTTTTCCTAAGCTTATAGAGTAATTTCGCCTTCAAATACAGTAACGGCCGGCCCGGTCATCATGACAGGTTTGCCTTCGCCAGCCCAGCTGATCAGGAGTGCGCCGCCGCGCATCGCCATATTGACGGGTGAGGCGAGTTTGCCCAGCCGGATGCCGGTAACTGCGGCGGCGCAGGCGCCAGTGCCGCAAGCTAGCGTCTCGCCGGCGCCGCGCTCGTAGACGCGCAGTCTGGCATGATGCGCATCCAGCACCTGCATGAAGCCTGCGTTGACGCGTTGCGGAAAACGTTCGTGGTGCTCGATCAACGGCCCTTGTTCAGCGACGGGTGCGGTATCGGTATCGGCAACGATCTGCACGGCATGCGGGTTGCCCATCGAGAGCGCGCTGATCTGCACCTCGGCATTGCCGATGCGCAAGGCATACTGCAGGGATGTGTTGTCGGCAACAAACGGAATGTCGGCTGGATTGAACCTTGGGGCACCCATATTCACCGTGACCTGGCCATCTGCTTCCAGCCTTGGCAGGATGATGCCGCGCGCTGTCTCGACGCGGATTTCCTTCTGGTCGGTGAGCCCTTGCTCATGCACGAAGCGCACGAAACAGCGGGCGCCATTGCCACACTGTTCCACTTCGCCGCCATCGGCGTTGAAGATGCGGTAGCGGAAATCGGCGTCAGGCAAGGTAGGCTTTTCTACCAGCAGCAACTGGTCGCAGCCGATACCGAAGTTGCGGTCGGCCATGAGCCTAATCTGTTCGGACGTCAGGGCAATGGACTGGCTGATGGCATCAATGACGACGAAGTCGTTGCCTAACCCCTGCATTTTCGAAAACTTGATTTTCATTCTGGAGGCCTCTGTTGGCTATGGCGTATTTTAACCTGCCGGCGGTGTAACGCCGTGCGGAATCTTGTGGCGCTGGTAACTCCAGAGGTATTGCTCCGGTTTTCGCCTTACCAGTTGTTCGATTGCGGCATTTAGTGCGGCAGGTTCCGGCAAGGCGGCAAGGGGTTCGATGTGGATCACGTAACCTTTTCCCCATGGCAGACGCTCGCCGAATGCCATCAGCGCGACGGCATCGGTCGCCTGCGCCAGGCGTCCGACCAGCGTCATGGTATAGGCGGGGCGGCCGAACAAATCTGCCCACTCCCCCTCGCCATTGGCCGGTACCTGATCCGGCAGGATGCCAATCGCTTCACCCTGTTTCAAGGCCTTGAGCAGGGCGCGCACGCCCTGCATGCTGGTTGGCGCCAGTTTCACCTGGCCGCGCGCCCGACCGGCATGGATCAGTGATTCGAGCCAGGCCTTGCGTGGTGGACGATACAACACGCTGATGGGGTGGCGCGCCGCATAGTAGAGCGAAGTGATTTCGTAGCAGCCCAGGTGGGGGGTAAGAAAAATGATGCCCCGATTTTTTTTCAGTGCGGATTCCACATGTTCCCATCCGTGGCAGGCGCGCACCCATTTGAGGGCTTGATTCTGCGGGCGGAACCAGATGGCAAAGGTTTCCAGCATGCCCTTGCCGGTTTCGGCGATGTTGTGCCGCAGCAAGTGACGAAACTGTTTCTTGGTGTGTGCGAGGCCGCTTGCAGTCAGATTGGCAAGTGTTCTGCTGGCAAAGCGGCGTGAGCCCAGATACATGCCCCAGCCCACAAGGACGCCGAGGCCATGGATCAGCGCCAGTGGCAGCTGTGCGAACAGTTTAAGCAGGCGGGGCAGCATGAAATCCTTTTTGAAAGCGGCGTAATTTGTTATTCTAACAACCTTTTTCTTAATATTTGCAGAGCACTCTTTCTCATGAGCGATTACCTGTTTACCTCCGAATCCGTATCCGAAGGCCATCCGGACAAAGTTGCCGACCAGATTTCCGATTCCATCCTGGATGCCATTCTGGAGCAGGATCCGACCGCGCGCGTGGCGGCTGAAACGCTGACCAATACTGGCCTGGTGGTGCTGGCGGGCGAGATTACCACGACTGCAAATGTCGATTACATCAAGGTGGCGCGCGATACCATCAAGCGCATCGTCTATGACAACACGGACTATGGCATCGACTACAAGGGTTGCGCGGTACTGGTGGCTTACGACAAGCAGAGCCCGGACATTGCGCAAGGTGTGGACCATGCCGAGGATGACCCCCTGGATCAGGGTGCCGGCGACCAGGGCCTGATGTTCGGTTATGCCTGCGACGAAACCCCTTCGCTGATGCCGTTGCCGATTTACCTTGCGCACCGTCTGGTGGAGCGCCAGTCGCATCTGCGCAAGGATGGCCGCCTGCCATGGCTGCGCCCGGACGCCAAGTCCCAGGTGACCGTGCGTTACGTTGACGGCAAGCCTTTCGCCATCGACACCGTGGTACTGTCCACACAACACGCCCCGGAAATGCATCTGGATGCGATCCGTGAGGCGGTGATCGAAGACATCATCAAGCCGGTGCTGCCCAAGGAACTGATCAAGGGCGAGATCAAATACCTGGTCAACCCCACCGGCCGTTTCGTCATTGGCGGCCCGCAGGGCGATTGCGGCCTGACTGGCCGCAAGATCATCGTCGACACCTACGGCGGCGCCTGCCCGCACGGCGGTGGCGCGTTCTCCGGCAAGGACCCGTCCAAGGTTGACCGTTCTGCCGCCTATGCCGGTCGTTATGTGGCCAAGAACATCGTCGCGGCCGGACTGGCGACGCGTTGCACGGTGCAGGTCAGTTACGCCATCGGCGTGGCGCATCCGACCAGCGTGATGGTCGAGACCTACGGCACCGGCAAGGTTTCCAACGAAGAGCTGACCGAGTTGGTCCGCCGGCATTTCGACCTGCGCCCCAAGGGTATCGTCAAGATGCTGGACCTGCTGCGCCCGATTTACGCCAAGACCGCCGCTTACGGCCATTTTGGCCGTGATGAGCCGGAGTTCACTTGGGAATCGACCGACAAGGCAATGGCATTGAAGGCGGACGCCGGTTTGTAAGGCGGCGCGATGCGCAAGCGCATTTCCGTCGATCACCTGCAGGTCGGCATGTACCTGCAGGAGATGTGCGGCTCCTGGATGGATCATCCATTCTGGCGCAGCAGATTCAAGATCGAGAATCCGCAGGACATCAAGTCCATTCGCGCGAGCAGCATTCGCGAAGTCTGGATCGACACTTCCAAAGGGCTGGATGTCGAAGACGGCCAGGCGATGGAGCAGGCTGAGGTCGAGATCGAGGTCGAGCAGGTGCTGATCAGTGCCATCAGCGAGTCGGTGGTGATCGAGCGCGTCGATATTGCGCAGGAACTGGAGCGTGCCGCCAAGATCTGTTTGCAGGCCAAGCAGGCGGTCACGTCGATGTTTAACGAAGCGCGCATGGGCAAGGCTCTCGATGCGGCCGATGCCATGCCGCTGGTGGAAGAAATCTCCAATTCGGTGTTGCGTAATCCCGGTGCGCTGATCAGTCTCGCGCGTCTCAAGACCAAGGACGACTACACCTACATGCACTCTGTGGCGGTGTGTGCCCTGATGGTGGCGCTGGCTCGGCAGTTGGGGCTGGATGCAGCACAAATCCGACAGGCGGGCATGGCCGGCCTGCTGCACGACATCGGCAAAATGATGATCTCGCTGGACATTCTCAACAAGCCAGGACGCCTTACCGACGGGGAGTTCGATACCGTCAAGAGCCATCCGGCCGAGGGGTATCAACTGCTGCTGGAGGCGAAGGGTGTCGATGAGGTGACGCTCGATGTCTGTCTGCATCACCACGAAAAAGTCGATGGCAGCGGTTACCCGGATGGGCTGGTCGACCACGAAATCACAATTTTCGCCAAGATGGGCGCGGTTTGCGATGTATACGATGCCATCACCTCCAACCGCCCCTACAAGAGCGGCTGGGATCCGGCGGAATCGTTGCGCAAGATGGCGGAGTGGAGCAAAGGCCATTTCGACCCCATGATTTTCCAGGCGTTTGTGAAAAGCGTCGGCATTTATCCTATTGGCTCACTGGTCAGGCTGGAATCCGGCCGCATCGGCGTGGTGATCGATCAGACCGAGAAGTCGCTGCTGACCCCCAAGGTCAAGGTGTTTTACTCTACCAAGTCCAACCTGCGTATCCCTCCGGAAGTATTGGATCTTTCCTCGAATGTCGTGCGTGACAAAATCATTGCCCGTGAGGATCCTGACAAATGGCATTTTGTCGATCTCAATGAACTTTGGGGCGGAGTGACTTTGTGGTGATGTGCATTCAGGGATGACAGAACTCTGAAAATCACTTTATAATTGCGGCCTTACCGAGGAGCGCTGCGAGGTTTCAACCCCAGGCTCGGTGCCCGGCGGCGGTCTCGCCCCGGTTTCAACGGCGTTCACCTGACCAACCTGTGCCGGCACGGGGTGCGGGTGAGAGCGACGCGCCAACTCCATCCCTCCGGCCACACATCCAGGAGATGAATACTGTGGCTGAATTCAAAGATTACGTCATTGCTGACATGAACCTTGCCGCCTGGGGGCGCAAGGAGATCGCTATTGCCGAGACCGAAATGCCGGGTTTGATGGCGATTCGTGAAGAATATGCATCGACCAAGCCGCTCAAGGGCGCACGCATTACCGGTTCGCTGCACATGACTATCCAGACGGCCGTGCTGATCGAGACGCTGAAGGACCTGGGCGCGGAAGTGCGCTGGGCTTCCTGCAATATTTACTCGACGCAGGATCACGCCGCTGCGGCCATTGCGGCTGGCGGTACGCCGGTGTTCGCCGTGAAGGGCGAAACGCTGGACGAGTACTGGGATTACACCCATCGCATTTTCGAGTGGGCCGACGGCGGCTACTCCAACATGATCCTGGACGATGGCGGCGATGCGACACTGCTGCTGCATCTGGGTGCGCGTGCCGAGAAGGACGCCAGCCTGTTGGCCAATCCGGGCAGCGAAGAAGAGGTCTGCCTGTTCAATGCCATCAAGGCCAAGCTCAAGACCGATCCGGCCTGGTATTCGATTCGTCTGGCTCAGATCAAGGGTGTGACTGAAGAAACCACCACCGGCGTGCATCGTCTGTACCAGATGCATGAGCGCGGCGAACTCAAGTTCCCGGCCATCAACGTCAACGATTCCGTCACCAAGTCCAAGTTCGACAACCTGTATGGCTGCCGCGAATCGCTGGTGGACGGCATCAAGCGTGCCACCGACGTCATGGTGGCCGGCAAGGTTGCGGTGGTTTGTGGTTATGGTGACGTGGGCAAGGGCTCCGCCCAGGCGCTACGTGCCCTTTCCGCCCAGGTGTGGGTGACCGAGATCGACCCGATCTGCGCCCTGCAGGCCGCGATGGAAGGCTACCGTGTGGTCACCATGGAATACGCTGCCGAACATGCTGACATTTTCGTGACCGCGACCGGTAACTACCATGTGATTACCCACGACCACATGGCGAAAATGAAGGACCAGGCCATCGTTTGCAACATCGGCCACTTCGACAACGAAATCGATGTCGCCAGCCTGGAGAAATACCAGTGGGAAGAAATCAAGCCGCAGGTCGACCACGTCATTTTCCCGGACGGCAAGCGCATCATTCTGCTGGCCAAGGGACGTCTGGTCAACCTGGGCTGCGGCACCGGCCACCCCAGCTACGTGATGAGTTCTTCTTTTGCAAACCAGACCATCGCGCAGATCGAATTGTTCGTGAATACCGGCAATTATCCGGTGGGCGTGTACACGCTGCCCAAGCATCTGGATGAGAA
>DAIDAS010000349.1 GCA_027310505.1 bacterium | reverse complement strand
GGCCTTGACCTTGACCAGCATCAGCTCGCGCTCGATATGGCGACCGTCGGACAGGTCGAGCACCTTGACCACATCGACCAGCTTGTTGAGCTGTTTGATGATCTGCTCGATGACTTCGTCGGACCCGGAGGTGACGATGGTCATGCGGGACAAGGTGGCGTCCTCGGTCGGTGCCACGGTGAGCGACTCGATGTTGTAGGCGCGGGCCGAGAACAGGCCGGCCACGCGCGACAGGGCGCCAGCTTCGTTTTCCATCAGGAGGGAAATGATGTGGCGCATGTTACAGATCCTCCGCCAGGATGATTTCAGACAGGCCCTTGCCGTTCGGCACCATCGGGAACACGTTTTCCTTCTGGTCGGTGATGAAGTTCATGAACACGAAACGATTCTTCATGGCGAAGGCTTCTTTCAGTGCGCCTTCGACATCGGAGGATTTTTCGATGTGCATGCCGACATGGCCGTAGGATTCCGCCAGCTTGACGAAATCCGGCAGGCTGTCCATGTAAGACTCCGAGTAGCGGTTTTCGTAGAAGAACTCCTGCCACTGGCGCACCATGCCGAGGTAGCGGTTGTTGAGCAGGATCACCTTGATCGGCAGGTGATACTGCTTGCAGGTCGACAGCTCCTGGATATTCATCTGGATGCTGCCTTCGCCGGTAATGCAGGCGACCTGCGCCTTGGGGTGCGCGAGTTGCACGCCCATGGCATAAGGCAGGCCGACCCCCATGGTGCCCAAGCCGCCAGAGTTGATCCAGCGGCGCGGCTTGTCGAATTTGTAATATTGCGCCGCCCACATCTGGTGCTGGCCGACATCGGAGGTGACGTAGGCATCGCCCTTGGTTACTTCCCACAGTTTTTCCACTACGTACTGCGGCTTGATGATGGCGCTGTTGCGGTTGTAGGTCAGGCAGTTGCGATCGCGCCAGGCGTCGATCTGCTGCCACCAGGCCTTGAGTGCGTTGGCGTTAGGCGTCTTGTCGCCCTCGGCCAGCAGTTCCAGCATGTCCGTCAGCACGCTCTTGACGTCGCCGACGATGGGCACGTCCACCTTCACCCGCTTCGAAATCGAAGAGGGATCCACGTCGATGTGGATGATCTTGCGCGGGTTTTCGAAGAAGTGCGCCGGGTTGCCGATCACGCGGTCGTCGAAGCGCGCGCCGACGGCCAGCAGCACGTCGCATTCCTGCATCGCCATGTTGGCTTCGAGCGTGCCGTGCATGCCGAGCATGCCCAGGCACTGCTTGTCGGTCGCAGGGTAGCCGCCCAGCCCCATCAGGGTGTTGGTCATCGGGTAGCCGAGTTTGCGTACCAGTTGGGTCAGCAGGTCTGCGGCATCGCCCAGCACCACGCCGCCGCCGGTGTAGATCATCGGGCGCTTGGCTTCCAGCAGCAGCTTCAGGGCTTTCTTGATCTGGCCGGAGTGGCCCTTGAGTACCGGGCTGTAGGAGCGCAGGCTGACCGATTCCGGATATTCGAACTTGGCGGTGTGCGCGGTCACATCTTTGGGGATGTCCACCACAACCGGGCCGGGGCGACCGCTGGCGGCGATATAGAAGGCCTTCTTGATGGTCGAGGCCAGATCCTTGATGTCCTTGACCAGGAAGTTGTGCTTCACGCAGGGGCGGGTAATCCCGACCATGTCGCATTCCTGGAATGCGTCTTGACCGATGGCCGCCGTCGGCACTTGGCCGGACAGCACCACCATCGGGACCGAATCCATGTAGGCCGTCGCGATGCCGGTGATGGCATTGGTTGCGCCAGGACCCGATGTCACCAGCGCTACGCCGACTTTGCCGGTAGAGCGCGCATAGGCATCGGCCGCATGCACGGCGGCCTGCTCATGGCGTACCAGGATGTGCTTGAAGCTATCCTGCTGGAAAATCGCATCGTATATGTTGAGCACCGCGCCGCCGGGGTAGCCGAAGACGAACTCGACGTTCTCTTCGTGCAGGCAGCGGGTGACGATTTCTGCGCCGGTCAATTGCATAAATTCAATCAGTTGTGAAAATTTTGGAAATTGTTGCGAAACCCTGAACAGTAGCGTTTTGGCTTGATTTGGTGAAGGCCACTCGCAAATG
>DAIDAS010000024.1 GCA_027310505.1 bacterium | reverse complement strand
GGGATATGGAATGCCGACAGCAGGGCTTTCGATTCCATCTCGGAAAGCACGTTGCGCTGCGCGGCCAGCGCGCCCTCGACAATCAGGCGAGCACCCGCCAGATCGGGCTCCATCTGATGCGCAAGCGGCTGCGGCGCCTGCATCAGCAGCTTCTGGTTCTGGTAGTAGGTAGAGAGAAACGAAAAGGTTTCGACCGCCGGCTCCGGCGAGCGGTAGCAAGGGATGCGGGCCTCGGCATACAGACGGCGCGCTTCGGCGACTTGAGCCTCACCCATCCAGCAGGCGATCAGCGGCTTCGGGTGCTGTTGCGCCAACGCGATCACCTTGCGCGCCACCTCGGTCGGCGCCGTCATCGCCTGCGGGGTGAGGACGACCAGGATGCCATCGACATTGGCATCGCGCATGCAAAGGTCGATGGCCTGTTCATAGCGTTCCGGTGTCGCATCGCCGATGATGTCGACCGGGTTGCCATGCGACCAGACCGCCGGCAGCACGCCATCGAGTGCCTCCATGGTAGCGGGGCTGAGTTCCGCCAGCGGCACGCCCAGATCGGCCGTATGGTCGGCGGCCATCGCGCCGGGTCCGCCGCCATTGGTAATGATGACCAACCGGTTGCCGTCCGGCTGGTAGTTGCTGGAAAGCGCCTGCGCCACGGCAAACAGTTGCACCACGGTCTGTACCCGCACCACCCCGGCACGCTTCAGGGCGGCATCGAAGACGTCATCCGCCCCCACCAGCGCGCCGGTATGCGATCGCGCCGCACGAGAGCCGGCCGCATGCCGCCCGATCTTGATCACGATCACCGGCTTGGTCCGCGCTGCAGCGCGCAAAGCGCTCATGAAGCTGCGCGACTGGCGGATGCCCTCGATATACAGCAGGATGCTTTCGGTCTCCGGGTCGTTGACCAGAAAATCCAGAATGCCGCCGAAATCCACATCCGCCGAAGACCCGACGGAAATGACACTGGAAAATCCAACCTCGTTGACTGCCGCCCAATCAAGAATGGCCGTGCACAGGGCGCCTGACTGGGATACCAGCGCAAGCCTGCCCGGATGGGCGTTACCCTTGTTGAAGGTGGCATTGAGGCCCATCGAAGGACGCATCAACCCAAGACAATTCGGACCGATGAAGCGCAAGCCGAAATGCCGTGCGGTTTCCTTCGTCTTCTGCTCCAGCGCAGCCCCGGCCTCGCCCGTTTCGCCAAAGCCGGCGCTGAGGATGACCGCCGCCTTGACGCCGCGCTGGCCGCAGGCTTCGATGATGTCCGGCACTGTCTCCGCCGGCGGCGCCACCACCGCCAGGTCGATCGGCGCGTTGATCTCTTCCAGCGAACGATAGGCCTTGACCCCCTGCACCTCGTCGCGCTTGGGATTGATCGGGTACAGCACGCCCTTGAAGCCGCCGGTGCGCAGGTTTTCGAAAACCACCGCACCGACCGAGCCGACGCGGTCGGACGCTCCAAAAACGGCAATGGACTGAGGCTTGAACAACGGGTTGAGGTAGTGCTGGCTCATCACAAACCTACGCCGCCCGGAACATGAAATACACGGCACCCATCAGGCACAACCCGGCCCACAGGTAATCAAGCTTTATCGGTTGCTGCATGTAGAACACCGCAAAGGGGATGAACACGCCGAGGGTGATGACCTCTTGCATGATCTTGAGCTGTGCCAGATTCATCGAGGTATATCCGACGCGATTGGCCGGCACCTGCAGCAGTACACGCAAGTTGCACATGGCTTGACTTATTATGCAAGTATTTCAAAAATGGACATATTCCCATTGGAAATGGCAGGAAGTCAATCGATGAAGGAATTGCATCGTAAAGTAATTTTGCCGGTTTTCCAACTGTCGGAATTGACGACAGAAGGCGATCAGCAGGCGCTCAAACGGGTTATCAACCAAGGTAAGGGACATCCTGCCCTGACCTACTACTACCGCTTTGTCTTGGATGAGCAAGCTGGGCGTGGCTTCAACTATAACCTGTTTCCAGTTGTCCTTGACCGAGAAGGGGTGCCTTGGCCCCTCGGCACTCTCTATATCCTGTCACAGTTGGAGGCAGAAACCTACCCCGTCATGACGACTTACCAGAGCAAGGCGGATGATCTGGGAGCGTATAAAGAATGGCTGGACACCCAGGATCGACCTGATGACTTAATGTACCAGTTTCCCAAGATCAAGTTGCGGCGGCCAACGTATCGCTATCGTGGTCATCTTCAACAGCAGATTCAAGCCTGCGAGATTGCACCTGCTACCGCCAGGCGGCGCATGGGAACCGTGGTTTCTTTCTACCGCTGGTTGATTGACAACAACTACTTCCAGCCTGAGTGCCCACCCTGGGAGGAAAAACAATTCCAACTTGCCTTCAAAACGACCGAGGGACGCACAATCTCGAAGAGGGTTATTTCAACCGACGTTAGTATTCGCACACCAAAGTCGGAGGATCCTTTTGCAGGTACCATCCAAGATGGCGGCAAGCTGCGACCACTGACCGGCAAGGAACAGAACTGGATTCTTGAGGCCACCAAAGCCAAGGGCAACACCGAGTGTTACCTGTTTCAACTCTTTATGTTGGCCACCGGGGCACGCATCCAGACAGTCGGCACGCTCCGTCTACGGCACTTCATGCAACCCATACCTCATTATTCTAAGGCGCTGACTGGGGAAGGTGAGATCTTCAAGCTGAAGGCAGGGCCCGGCACGGGCATCGACACCAAGAACGACAAGAACGGCGTTCTGCAGGTTCCGCGTCCTATTTATGAGTTGCTCCACACCTACGCCATATCCGATCGCGCCAAAGTACGGAGGGGCCGGTTCGTGGTCAAGCAAGGTGAGCACCCCGATCCCTACTTGTTCCTTACGCAGCAGGGCAACCCCTATTACATGGCAAAGGCTGAGGCCCTGCGCTTCAACCCGGAACTCGACCGCCGTCATGAGAAGGCAGGGCAGCCTGTGCGACAGTTCCTCAAGGAGCAAGTAATTCCCTACGTGCGCGAGCATCATGACAAAAACTTCCACTATCGGATTCACGACCTCCGTGCCAGCTTTGGTATGAACATGACGGAACTGCTGATGAAATTGGTTCAATCGGAAACGATCACCCTGCATCGGGCGCGGATGACCGTAAAGGATCTGCTATGGCATGAGAGCTTAGCCACCACCGACCTGTACCTTAACTATCGCAATCAGTTGGATGCTATCTACGAAGCAGTGAATGGCTATGGGAATCAGTTGCGAGAATGGACCGAACGGGCAATGAAGGGCATGGAGGTGACGGATGAATAAGCCCTCTGCGCCTATCTTCTCCACGCGTCCGACTGTCACCCTCGAACTACCTCTGGCTAAGAACGCTCGCATTCTGCACCCCGAGCAGATCATCCTGAAAATCGGCTCTAATTCCTATGACCTCGGCGCCTTCTGCTACGTATTGCGCTCGCGCACAAAACGAAATATCCAGAAACCGTGTGAGGTTGTGCTCGATTCCTTCCTTAAGCAGCGCCCTCGCCAAATCCTGCAACTCATCAAGGCGCTCTCCCGCCTCGTCACCGACGGCGGCAAGCGCCTGGCAACAGCCGCTGTATATGCACAGTGCCTCAAGTTGTTCCTTGACTGGGCTGATGCCAACGAAAGGCATGACTGCCTGTCTGGGGGCGATGCAACCCGCGACGATTATCTGGCTTGGGCAGAAGACACCCGCGAACGTTACCGTCGGCAGGAGTTTGGCGAGGTGGCGCACAACCATCGACTTAAATGCGTCCGCGAACTCCTCAAAGCGTCGACCGGACACGAAGATCTCCATCGTGGAATCCGTAAGGTCAAGAACTGCAAGAACCCCAATGGTGGCACCGATCCCATGGCTCCTCAAGAGTTTGCCCATGCCGCGGCGCTCAACCAGGCATTGTTCGACGGCCTGTGCGACCTTGTGCTGAAGCAAAGACCTTTCCCCTTCAGGCTGGTACTGCCGGCCACCCTTGGCTGGGCAGAAAATCACCTTTGGATATTTCCCTCGCAAACTTGGCGCATGACCCCGCACCAACGGGGCGCCGAACGGGAAAAACGCACTAAAGCCTGTTGGGCCTACGACTACTCTACCGGCCGCCTTGCCACCTCTGACGAGATTGCGCATCGCTACGCGGCGCGCTTCCCTTCAGAGAGGCGCAAGGTGGCAAAGAATCTCATTGCACAAGCACAGGCCCGTATTGATGCCGCCAATACCGATGCACGCGATCAAGTGCGAATCATGCTCGGAATGTACGCCCACAATGCCTTTCTGTTCCTCTTCTTTTGCAACACCGGCGCCAACGAGTCCGTGGTGCGGGAAATCGAGACAAATGGCGAAATCGACGCTGCCACCCTCAACCAGCAATTCCGATCAATCAAGTTCCGGGCCGGCAGCAAGCCGATTGCCCTGACCGTGCCGGCAACCTTCATGCCATCTTTACGTCGCTTCATGCAACTGCGCCGGTTCCTGCTTGGTGACAAGTCGTTTCCGTATCTATTTTTTACCTTGGGATTCCAGAACGCAAAGCCGCCCGGTCGGATCGGATCAAGTTCGCTCTATTCGCTTCACAAAAGACTGCTGCGGATTATAGATCCGCAGCTGCCAAAAATCGGATCACGAAAGCTTCGTGCCAGTGTGGCCGACTGGTACCAGCGTCATCACGACGCGTCGGTCACCGCAAAGGTACTACAGAACTCAGAGCAGACAACGCAGACACGCTACGACGC
>DAIDAS010000316.1 GCA_027310505.1 bacterium | reverse complement strand
CCCTGCAATCGGAACCGGACATGTGATGCGCTGCCTTGCGCTTGCAAATGCCTGCCGAGAAGCGAATTTGTCCACCTGCTTTGTTGGACGTATAGAGGATGAGATTTTACGTTCACGAATTAACCGATTCGGGCATGAATTAATTACATTGAATGCAAACATGGAGAGCAGTTGGCTTGATTGCAGTCGTCGGAATGCAGACTGGATCGTTCTGGACGGCTATGGTTTCCATGCGCAGGATCAGCGGGAAATCCGTAATACCGGATCTAAGCTGCTGGTCATAGATGATATGGCAAATCTCGAAAGATATGATGCTAACATCATCCTTAATCAGAATTTTCACGCGAACCCTGCAAATTACCGTCTGACCGGTGAAACGGAAATGCTAATGGGGCCGAAGTTTGCACTGTTACGCCAGGAATTTATTGGCCGCCGTCCACAAGAAAGAAACCCGGAGGTCCATCGCCTGCTAATTACACTTGGCGGCTCGGATCCTGAAGGTGCCGGACTCATGGTGCTGGAGGCACTGGCAAAAATCGATGACATTCAGCTAGAAGTTCTTCTAATCGCCGGCTCAAGCAATCCGCACCTTGATCGACTGGAAGCCTCGTCAAAATTTGCACGAACTCGTGGTCATGCTGTTAACGTACAGCACTACACGGACGACATGCCTGGAGCAATGGCATGGGCTGATATTGCAGTTATTGCAGCGGGCAGCACCTCGCTGGAAATCGCTTATATGGGTTTGCCGGCGCTGGTACTGACCCTGGCGGACAATCAAGCCCCCATAGCGGAAGCCCTGCAGACGCTAGGTGTAGCAGATTCCCTGGGCTGGTATAACAAGATCCCGGCAGATAGCATCGCTACTTCTCTCCATAACCTGGCAAAATCCACACCACACAGAAAAACTATGATGACGCAAGGACAAGCGCTGGTAGACGGCTTTGGTGCCAAGCGGGTCGTCGCGGCAATATTAAAACAATATCACCAAGAACGGGATATTGGTGCGAATAATGAAAATGCAGGATAAATTTGTTCTAGCCTTAAAAGCCTTGAAAATCAGCTTATCCTGAAGCCGTAAAAGTTCTATGTTGTTGATTTTAGATCCAATTGTCATTTTGGGTTTTATCAAACCACGAACTTAACATTTTGTTTTCAAATAACTTATTGGTTAGCGCAAATTAGCTATGAATGAAACTGATCCAACCATGACAAAAATATATCCGCTGTGTGATAATAATAGTAGAGGAATCGTAATGAGTAGTCAGCAAAACAAATTTGCCGAAACGGCTTTCTGGGATCAGGTAGCTCGGCAACGTATCTATGCTGCTTTTGATAAAGAGGAGTATGAGAGCATTATTGATGCGATTTGGGGAACTGATATGGAAGGCATTAATTTAGCTGATATCGGTAGTGCTTCTGGTGTATCTGCGGCTTTGTTTGCTGCCCGTGGCGCTCATGTTACCGGCATTGAGATTGCTCCGGAATTAGTTTCCCAAGCTCAGGATTTGTGGAGAGATTACGCCGAAAATATAAACTTTATTGTTGGTGATGCAGAGCATCTGGATTTACCGACTGACAGTTTGGATGCTGTATTTTTTGGCGGTGTACTTCATCATATCCCTTTGCTAGATCAAGTTTACGCAGAGGCATGGCGTGTACTTAAACCGGGAGGGAAGTTCGTCGCTATTGAACCTAACCGTAGGGATTTTTTGGAGTTGCTTGAATGGGGTGTAGCTGATTTACGAGGCAAACTTACGCCTAATGAATATCCAATTAATCCCTTACTCATGAGAAATGATCTGCGTGCAATGGGCTTCAAAACACCACGTTTCTGGACTATCCGTAGCGACATCCCTGTCTTGGCTCAAATTCCGGTTATAAAGCATTTCTTCAGCCGGCAGAAAGGATTTTTTCTTAAGCGCCCGCTGCTCAAATTGATCGATGCCTTTCGCGCCCCTGAATGCCGTGGTACCTTTTTTGTAATAATTGCAGAAAAACCATGAAAATGGACTGGCAAGCATTCTGGGATTTAAAAGCGACAGCAGCCAACGATTTTCAAGCGACCGGCCGTGGGCTTATGGATCCCCCAGGCTACCTTCATACTGTGGCTGAAGTGGTAAGGCATCTGGACTTGAAACAAGGTGAAACACTGGCTGATATAGGCTGCGGCTCCGGGCTAATCGCGCTATCCCTGGCTCCCTGGCTCAGGTGCATATATGCTGTGGATTTTAGCCCAGCGCTTATCGTACGTGCGCAAGGCAATCTGGAAGGGGTTAATAATGTAAATCTGCAAGTGGGTAGCTTGACCCATTTGCCTCTGGATGATGCTAGTGTCGACAAGTTATTAGCCTATAGCGTACTGCAATATTTAGGAACGGAAACCGCTGTCAGCGAAGCATTTCAACAAGTAGCCCGGGTTTTAAAAAAAGGAGGCCGTGCCTTGCTGGCGGCTAATCCCGATCCTATAAGGCGTCCTGTCTATGAAGAGGTTTTGCGAAATCGCGAGGATAAGCTAGCAGCTGAAAAGGAAATTGCCTTGTTGGACAGTTTACTCTGGATTTCTCAGGAAAAACTTATCAAATTCGCCAAAGAAGCCAAATTGCAGGCCCGGATTGAACCAATAAGTTCACGAATTTGGCAGCACTTTTATATGTTCGACATATTGGTTGAAAAAATTTTATGAGGAGTGGACGTTGAGCCCAAAAATTCTATTAGGTGGTCGCCATATAGGTAACGAGCACGCGCCTTTCGTAGTTGCTGAGGTTGGCATTAATCACAATGGCGAATTAGAACGTGCTTTAGAGATGGTTCATGTTGCCGCACGTGCTGGTTGCGATGCCGTCAAGTTCCAGACTTTCAAAGCGACGGAATTTGTCAACGATCCATCGCAAATGTTCACCTATCGCTCTCAGGGAAGTGAGGTAACTGAATCCATGCTTTCCATGTTTCAGCGCTACGAATTGCCCGATACGGCTTGGCCAATAATCAAGGCAGAATGCCAAAAAGCTGGCATTATGTTCTTCTCCACACCGCAAAACCGATCCGATCTGGACATTCTTTTGACATTGGGAGTGCCCGCAATAAAAGTTGGATCTGACGATTTTACAAACCTGCCTTTATTGAAAAGCTATGCCACCACCGGCTTGCCGCTGATTCTTTCTTCAGGCATGTCGAACCTAGCCGAGGCGCATCAGGCTCTGGAAGCGGTGGGCGCACTGGATGGCTACCCGACAATTCTCCTGGTATGTACTTCCCTATATCCAACACCTATGGAAGATGCAAATCTTTTACGTATCACTACGCTACGGGCCGCTTTTCCGATAATACCCATCGGTTTTTCCGATCATACACGCGGTCCTCTTGCTGCAGCGCTGGCCGTAGCCTTAGGGGCTTGTTTCCTTGAAAAGCATTTTACCCTAAGCCACGACTTACCCGGTCCCGACCATTGGTTTTCCGAGGAACCCGAAGAGCTTACTGAATGGGTGAAGGCTATCCGTGACGCTCAAACTCTGCTAGGGAACCCTCTGGTAAGACCTACTACAGTAGAGAGAGGAAACAAACTGGAATTCCAGCGCCGACTTGTAGCGGCGAGAGATATTTGCAGTGGCGAGATACTGGACCAAACAGCGTTAACATTACGCAGGGTAGCGGGGGGACACGGTTTGCCACCAGTATTTTTAGAATACCTGCTTGACCGGCCTTCCCCTCGTACATATAGGCTAGGAGAGCCCATAGAGTTCTAATACTACAATCATTAGTACTTAACTCAGCTCTCGAAGACAGTTCATAACAGGACTAACCCTTGCCCCCACGTCTGGATAAAGCAAATTCAAGGTCCGTTTTGATACATAAATTGGCTATTTGATTAAACTGTATGCTCTTGAAGGCTCAAAATTTCATCGGAAGCTACTGTACTAATGCTTTCTTAAAATGCCACATCGCGAAAGCGAGGGCCTATTTCGATTTTGTAAAATTGACGGCCATTGCCTCATGAAATCTGTGGCATTTGTAGTGAATTGTCTCAAAGAATTCGACTTCGCACATTTATTAGAAAAATATCTAAAGTCTGAACGAATATCGATACTCGACCACTTCCCAGAAGCACCTCAACAATTCGATCTCATTGTACTGTGGAGTTACCAACATGTTGTTCATCACCCTGAAAAATTAGAAAATGTCATTATTTTTCACAGTTCAGATCTTCCCAAAGGGAGAGGCTGGGCTCCCCTATACAATATGCTTGCACAAAAGGAAACCACCTATACTATTAGTGGAATCAAGCTTGCGAATCCAGTTGATACGGGCGACATTGTTGTCAAAGCGCGTTTTCCTATTTTGCCGCACTATACAGCCAGCATACTGCGCCAATTTGACCAAGAACTATCCGTAATGCTGGCAGCAAAAATTCTTCATCGATTTGAAGGCCAAGTCATTACAGGTACTCCTCAGTCGGGCGAGAGTAGCTATTTTACACGGCGCACACCAGCAGAAAATGAAGTTGATATATTTCGCTCATTTGACGGACTTATCCCACATCTTCGTGCCTGCGAACCTCAACATCCAGCGTTTTTCATCTATGAGCAGGAGAAATATTTCATCAATATTCAACCTGAGCGGGAAGCCTCATTTCCAGAAAACATTGATATTCTCTATGGTAGCTGTCTAGAATGATACCTCACAATCGCACTTTCATTTCTGCAGACGATCAGGTAGCTGTGCATGCTGTTTTGGCCTCAGGATGGATTGCGCAAGGACCTGCGGTAACGGCTTTGGAAATGAGGTTTGTTCAGCATTACTCAGGGGGAGCGGCTTGCGCTGTTTCTAATGGAACAACTTCGTTATTTCTGGCTTTAAAGGGGCTTGGAGCAAAATCTGGTACTGAGGTTGCCTTACCCAGTTATGCTTGCTCCGCCCTGCTCAACGCAGTATACATGGCAGGTGCTACTCCAAAAGTAGTTGACGTATTGCCAAATAACTTTTGCCTAAATCCTGACGCTATTGAAACCCAAGCCCCCAATGCTGGATTTGTTTTTGCTGTTCACACTTATGGAGCAACTGCAGACATAACAACTATCAAATCACAAGACAGAGTGGTGATCGAAGATTGTTGCCAAGCCCAGGGTGGAGTCGGCGTGACCAACGTTCCACTGGGGGCAATAGGTGATGCGGCAGTGTTTTCATTTTACGCCACCAAGGTCGTTACTGGCGGACAAGGAGGTTTAATCTGGTCCGGGGATTCCTTGCTAGTGGAAAAGATACGGGACTATCGACAGTTCGACTGCCGGGAGACATATGAGCCACGGTTTAATTTTCAGATGACTGATATACAAGCTGCTTTGGTGAATAGCCAAATGCAGCGTCTTGAAGCCATACGCGAGCGCCGAGCTTACATAGCTAACAAATATCTTGCGGTTATGCCATCTGGCTTATCAACGCAGGCGGGCCTTTTAGAGACAGGTCGCATGGTCCATCGTTTTGTGGTGGTAACGCCTGATCGAGTTATTAGGAATGCACTACGCACTCATTTGGCAGCAGCAGGAGTGGAGTGTATCGTTCCGCTGGATCAATTTGAGCTCCTGCACCGTTATTTAAAACTCGATCCAAACGATTTTCCAATCTCAGAGCGTTTGGCGAACACTACCTTGTCTTTGCCCATCCATCTTTGCCTTAGCGATGATGACGTGTCCTTGATTAGCGATGCTCTTTATAGGTTTCAGCCATGATACTCACCGCCCACCAACCTGTTTATCTACCTTGGTTAGGACTGTTTCACAAAATCGCTTTGGCGGATATGTTCATTTCGTTTGATCAAGTGCAATATCAGCCTAAGGATTGGAATAACCGGAACAGAATCAAAACCCCGCAAGGCTGTATTTGGTTGTCAGTACCGGTATTACGAAAAGGTTATCTGGATAAGACCATTAGTGATATTGAAATTAATAATACCGAACCATGGGCAAGAAAACACTGGCGCAGCTTGAAAAATGCATATTCTAAAGCACCGTATTTTGCTGACTACGCGGCATTTTTTGAGGATACCTACAATAAGCGCTGGGAGTCTCTGGTTGAGCTAAACACTTACATGTTACGCTGGTTTTTGGATGCGCTTAGAATTCGAGTTCCCGTTCATTCGGCAGGAGAATGGCAATTTCATGGCGAAAAAAGTGATCTAGTGCTTGATATGTGTCTGCAAGTGGGGGCCAACCAATATATTTTTGGTGCGTTGGGACACGACTATGCTGATGTGCAAGCTTTTGAAAAAGCGGGAGTCAAGGCGTGCTTTCAGAATTACAGCCATCCAGTGTATCGACAACTACACGGGGATTTCGTACCTTATTTGAGCATAATCGATTTGTTATTCAACTGCGGCGACGAAAGCCTGGATATTCTTCTCTCAGGCAATATTTCATCAGACACACTGGTTTAATTGTTTAGGATACACAATGAATAAAACATTAATTGGACAAAGATCCATCGGCTTTGGCCAACCCTGTTATCTTATTGCCGAAGTTGGCACCACATGTATGGGCGATATCGACAAGGCTTTGCAGCTTGTTGCCGCCGCTAAGGATGCTGGTGTCGACGCCGTCAAGTTTCAGGTTATTGACCCCAGCCAGCTTTCAGATGATAGGGTTACCTATCCAGTCAATATGAAAGGGGTAGTTACGCAAGTTCCGATGAAGGATATGTTTCAAAAGCTGGTCTTCGATGAACCAAGCTGGAAAAAGATTGCAGATGCGGCTCGAATTGTTGGAGTGGATTTCTTCGCAACTGTCGATTATCTGGATGGCGTTGAAATGCTGGATCGACTTGACGTCGATGCGCACAAAATCGGCGCCTGGGATTCAACATACAAGCAGTTGATCGAAAAAATCGGACAAACCGGTAAGCCGATGTTCGCGGATCTTGGCCCTACCACTGAGCAACAAGCTCGTGATATCGTGAATTGGTACATGGCCGTTGGCGGCAGTGCGGTGTTGTTTATGCAGGATTTCCATACCCAGGATGATATGCAAATGAACCTGAGAGCAATTGAAAAACTCAATGAGAT
>DAIDAS010000303.1 GCA_027310505.1 bacterium | reverse complement strand
ACTTGGATATTTTTAAAATCGCTAGCCATGTTCTTGACCTTGGCGCTATTGATCAGCTCCTGCCCCTTGAGCACTCCGCCCAGCAGCAATCCGATGATCACCAGCACGATCGCCAGCTCGATCAGGGTAAAGCCCGATTGTTTTTTCATTATGTTATCCTTTTCTTAGCCTGCATTTCAGGCATTCACCCACAACAAAAGCAAACTACGTACCACAATAAAAAATTGGCACACCACTCTATTTTAATAAAGGTTTATTTGCAACCGCATTACAGCCGTCGCCAAGAATGATGACTATTCATCACCTCCGTCAATTTTTCGCCATCAGTCGCCTGCGGTCAGGCGCGGTATGATCCTGCGCCAGATTCATCACCAATGGGCGCTGGCATTGCTGCTGCTGAGCCTGCACGGCGTCATGCTGTGGGGGTTCGACTCCACGCTGACCAAGACCCTGTTGCTGAGCCATTACGGGCTGTTTCTGCTGTGGCAGCCAATCTGGCGCGGCGAACAGAAGCTTTCCTCGGGGTCTGCCCTGCTGGTGCTCGCCGGGGGCGCATTGCTGTTGCTGGCGGTCAACTGGTGGGTGCTCGCGTTCTGGCAGGCAGCGCTGTTCGGCCTGCTAGGTGGGCGGGTGTTTTCCACCGAAGAAAAATCACCGCGTGCCGGTTACCTGATTGCGGCGGCCTACCTGCTGGCAATGCTGGTCATGTGGGTGGTTCCGAAACTGCTGAATCACGCTCAGGATAACGCGGCAACCTTTTACATGGTCGAATACGTCATGCCGCTCTTGCCGACGAGCCTGCTGCTGCTGCCCTCCGGGATACGGCAGCGCACGGAGGCCCCGGCGCTCGATTTCTTCTATTCGTTGCTGCTGTTCCTGCTGGCCCTGATTCTGGTCATGGGCAGCTTCATCATCGCCGTTTCCAGCAACACCCAGTATCCGGACGCCTTGATGCGCATGCTTTTCGGCATCGCGGCCATTTTGTTCATCATGAGCTGGCTGTGGAATCCGCGCGCCGGGTTTTCCGGCATCGGCCAGCTATTGTCGCGCTACCTATTATCCGTGGGCATGCCATTCGAGCAATGGCTCAACCGCATCGCCAAGCTGGCGGAGATCGAATCCACTCCGGTCGAGTTCATGTCGGCGGCAGCGGCTGAAGTGGCTTCGCTTCCCTGGGTGATCGGCGGCAGTTGGCACATTCCGGAATCCACCGGCGAGTTCGGCACGCCGGCGGCCTACTCCGCCTCGTTCGACTATCACGAGCTCAAGCTGACCCTGCACGCTCGGCAACCGCTGACTCCGGTGCTGATGCTGCACATCAAGCTGCTGACGCAGCTGCTGGGTGAGTTTTATGAAGCCAAGAAACGTGAAGAAGCGCTCAGGGAGCAGAGCTACATGCGCGCCGTGTACGAAACCGGCTCGCGCCTGACGCACGACATCAAGAATCTGGTGCAATCGCTGAACACGCTTTGCACGGCAGCGCAGTCTGCAGGAAGGGAAGATGCAGACCGCCTGATGGGGCTGATTCAACGCCAGTTGCCGCTGCTCAACCGCCGTCTCGAACTGACGCTGGAAAAGCTGCAGGCGCCGCAGGCCGAGAATTTTCGTCAACTCAAAACCGCCACTTGGTGGCAGTCTGTAAAACAGCGTTACGCGACCATCCCCATCGCTTTTTCGAGCCGCGAACTGCCTGCGGGCAGCGAAGTCTATGCCGAAGTCTTTGATAATGTCGTGGACAATCTTTTGCAAAATGCACTGGAAAAAGCCAGGAACGAGCGTGAGCTGCATATCACCGCGACCCTGAGCGACTCGAACGGGCCCTATCTGGAAGTTTGCGACGATGGCTCGGCATTACCGCCGGCAGTTGCCCATCAGCTATTCAAATCCCACATCCGCTCTGAAAACGGCCTGGGACTGGGCCTGTACCACGCGGCACGGCAAGCGCAACGCGTGGGCTACACGCTCACGCTCGCCGAGAACCGGAATGGCGCGGTACGTTTCGTCCTGCGCCGGGATGAAAAATCACAGCTTGCCGTAGGAATGCAGGCCGGAGAGGAACATGTTGACGCCAAGGAAGGCGAAAGTCGTCACCAGTAACCCGATCAGCGCCCACCACGCGGAAAGCGTACCGCGCAGCCCCTTCACCAGCCGCAAATGCAGCCAAGCGGCGTAGTTGAGCCACACGATCAGCGCCCAAGTTTCCTTGGGATCCCACGACCAGTAGCCGCCCCAGGCTTCAGCCGCCCACATGGCGCCGAGGATGGTGGCAATGGTGAAGAACGCGAACCCAACGGCAATGGCCTTGTACATCAGGTCGTCCAACACTTCCAGCGCGGGCAGGCGCGACGCCAGGATGCCCCGTGCTGCCAGCAGGTAAGCGCCGCCTACGGCAGCGGCCAGCGAGAACGATCCGTAGCCGATAAAATTGGCCGGCACGTGGATTTTCATCCAATAGCTCTGCAGCGCCGGTACCAGCGGCTGGATGCCGTTGGCCTGGCGGTCGAAGGTGTACCACAGGATGAAGCCGACCGCCGCACTAATCACCAGCAGTACAAAACCACCGAGCTGGCGGGTGTCATAGCGTTTTTCGTAATAGAGGTAAATCAGCGCCGTGATCAGGCTGAACAGGATGAATACTTCATACAGGTTGCTGACCGGGATATGGCCGACGTCCGGGGCGATGAGGTAGGACTCGTACCAGCGCACCATGAGACCGACGAAGCCCATCAGCACGGCAGCCCAGGTGAGCGACGAGGCAACCCTGCCGGAGAAATCGGAGCGCTTGAACAGCGCGAACCAGTAAGTCAGCATGGCCAGCACGAACAGCACGTTCATCCACATGATGGCCGACTGGCTGGCGAACAGGAACTTGAGGAAGAAAGCCTCGCCGGCACGCGCCAGGTCGGCATGGTACTGGGTGATGGCGAACAGGCTCAGAACCGCAATGCCGACGACCAGCGACCGCACCGGCTTGAAGAACCAGCCCAGCCAGCTGAATCCGGCGACCGCACCGAACAGGAAGACTTTTTCGTACACATCCATGAACTCGCCATAGCGGCTGAAAGCGAACAGCGCCCCGGCCAGCAGCAGCAGCGAATAGGCCCAGTCCACCCAGTTCAGGCGCTGCAGGAAGGAAGGTTGTGCTTGGATGTTGAATGTCGTTTCCACGGTCATGCTCCTTGCATCAGCGATTGCAGTTGTTCGCGGTAACGCGCGAATTCGATATCGAGGTCACGGTTCTTGCGGTTGGCGGCCATGGCAAACAACACTTGCCGCGCGTCGGGTTTGACCAGCAACCAGATGCGGCGTTCACGCAGGTAGATCATGGAGAAGATGCCAAGCACCAGTAACAGCGACCCAGCGTACACCAGATTCTTGCCCGGCGAGCGCGTCAATTGCAGGCCGCTGGCCTGACGCTGCTCGAACT
>DAIDAS010000280.1 GCA_027310505.1 bacterium | reverse complement strand
CGTCAGGACCGTCTGGCAGTCGTGGATGATTTTAGCGTTGAAGCGCCGAAGACCAAGCTGTTCTGCGAAAAGATCAAGAGCATGGGTTGCGGTGATTCTGTCATGGTCGTGACCGATAGCTTCGATGAAAATCTGTATTTGTCCTCCCGCAACCTGCCGCACGTGCTGGTGGTTGAGGCGCAACACGCTGACCCGGTCAGTCTGGTGCACTTCCCCAAGGTGATCGTGACCAAGAGTGCGGTCAAGAGACTTGAGGAGATGCTGGCATGAGTACCACCATTCTGAATCAGGATCGTCTGCTCCAGGTGATTCTTGCTCCGCAGATCACCGAAAAGGCAACGCATGTCGCCGACAAGCATCAGCAAATCGCATTCAAGGTGCGTACTGATGCGACCAAGCCGGAAATCAAGGCGGCTGTTGAACTGGTGTTCAAGGTCGAGGTCGATGGCGTGACTGTTGCCAACGTCAAGGGCAAGACCAAGCGCGCTGGCCGTATCATGGGTCGCCGCAAGGACTGGAAGAAGGCTTATGTGAGCCTCAAGCCCGGTCAAGAAATCAACTTTGCAGCGGGCGAATAGGAGTAGAACATGGCACTGATTAAAGTCAAGCCGACTTCCCCGGGCAGACGCGCTGTCGTCAAGGTCGTAAATCCCGACCTGCACAAAGGCAAGCCTTATGCGCCGCTGCTGGAGAAGAAGAGCAAAAACGCTGGCCGTAATAACAACGGTCATATCACGACCCGTCACCAGGGTGGCGGTCACAAGCAGCATTATCGTATCGTGGACTTCCGTCGCAACAAGGACGGCATCCCGGCAACTGTCGAGCGTCTGGAATACGACCCGAACCGTAGCGCGCACCTGGCGCTACTGTGCTATGCCGACGGCGAGCGTCGTTACATCATCGCTCCGCGTGGCGTGGCCGTTGGTGCGCAATTGCTGAGCGGTTCCGAAGCGCCGATCAAGCCGGGCAACGCCCTGCCTCTGCGCAACATCCCGGTCGGTAGCACCATTCACTGTATCGAGATTCTGCCGGGCAAGGGTGCTCAGCTGGCCCGTTCCGCAGGTACTTCGGTGCAACTGCTGGCGCGTGAAGGCAGCTACGCTCAATTGCGTCTGCGTTCTGGCGAAGTTCGTCGCGTGCACGTCGACTGCAAGGCCGTGATCGGACAGGTCGGCAATGAAGAGCATTCGCTGCGTTCCATCGGTAAGGCCGGTGCGGTTCGCTGGCGTGGCGTTCGCCCGACCGTTCGCGGTGTGGTGATGAACCCGGTTGACCACCCGCACGGTGGTGGTGAAGGCAAGACTGCAGCAGGTATGAACCCGGTAAGCCCGTGGGGTACCCCGACCAAGGGTTACCGTACGCGTAACAACAAGCGTACCGACAACATGCGCGTCAGCCGTCGTCCGTCGAACAAGAGGTAATCAATATGGCACGTTCTATTAAAAAGGGCCCGTTCATTGACGGTCATCTGATGAAAAAGGTAGAAGCAGCCCATGCTGCCAAGGATCGCCGTCCGATCAAGACCTGGTCGCGTCGTTCCACCATTCTGCCGGATTTCATCGGTCTGACGATTGCAGTGCACAACGGCAGGCAGCATGTTCCTGTGCTGGTTTCGGAAAATATGGTTGGCCACAAGCTCGGCGAATTCGCACTGACCCGTACGTTCAAGGGTCATGCCGCCGACAAGAAGGCCAAGAAGTAGGAGCATGACGATGCAAGTATCTGCAATGCTGAGAGGTGTGCACCTGTCGCCGCAAAAGGCGCGTCTGGTGGCTGATCTGGTTCGTGGTAAGAAAGTTGATAATGCGTTGAGCATTCTGGCTTTCTGCCCGAAGAAGGGTGCCGACATCATCAAGAAGGTGGTCGAGTCCGCAATCGCCAATGCTGAGCACAACGAAGGTGCCGACGTTGACGAGCTGAAAGTGACTTCCATCTACGTCGACAAGGGGTTGGTGATGAAGCGTATTCGCGCTCGTGCCAAGGGTCGCGCTGGTCGCATTATTAAACCTACCTGTCACATTACTGTGACGGTCGGCAACTAAGGGAATCATCATGGGTCAGAAAATTCATCCGTTTGGGTTCCGTTTGAGCGTTCAGAAGAATTGGGCCTCGCGCTGGTATTCTACAAGCAAGAATTTCCCTGCGATGCTCAATGGTGACATCAAGGTTCGTTCGTTCCTGAAGCAAAAGCTGGCGCATGCCGCTGTGAGCAAGATCGTGATCGAGCGTCCCGCAAAGAACGCCAAGATCACTATTTATAGCGCTCGCCCTGGTATCGTCATCGGCAAGAAGGGCGAGGATATCGAATCCTTGCGCTCCAGCCTGCAAGGCATGATGGGTGTCCCGGTTCACCTCAACATCGAGGAAGTGCGCAAGCCGGAACTGGATGCCACGCTGATTGCCGAAAGTATCGCGCAACAGCTGGAAAAGCGCGTGATGTTCCGCCGCGCCATGAAACGTGCGATGCAAAATGCAATGCGTCTCGGGGCTCAAGGTATCAAGATCATGAGCGCCGGTCGTTTGAATGGTATCGAAATTGCCCGTACCGAATGGTATCGCGAAGGTCGCGTACCGCTTCATACGCTACGTGCCGACATTGACTATGGTGTGGCTGAAGCCAAGACTACCTATGGCATCATTGGCATCAAGGTTTGGGTATTCAAGGGTGAGGTGATCGGCGGTAAGGTTGAACAACCTGCCGTGGCTGCCGAGCCGGAAAAGAGAGTGAGAAAGTCGGGGGCGAAAAATGCTGCAGCCAGCTAGACAGAAATTCCGCAAACAGCAGAAGGGCCGTAACAAAGGCATCGCGACCACCGGTAACAAGGTGAGTTTTGGTGAATTCGGTCTGAAGGCAATCGGTCGTGGTCGTCTGACTGCTCGCCAGATTGAAGCGGCGCGTCGTGTAATGACACGCCACATCAAGCGCGGTGGTCGTGTGTGGATCCGTATTTTCCCGGACAAGCCGATCTCCAAGAAGCCTGCTGAAGTGCGTATGGGTAACGGTAAGGGTAGCCCCGAGTATTTCGTGGCTGAGATCCAACCCGGCAAGATGTTGTATGAAATGGATGGCGTCAGTGAAGAGCTGGCGCGTGAGGCGTTCCGTCTGGCAGCTGCCAAGCTGCCGATCGAAACGACCTTTGCCACTCGCCACATGGGGAGCTGAGAATGAAAGCAGTCGAATTGAGAGCGAAGTCGGTAGACGAGCTGAATAATGAGCTGATTGAGTTGCGGCGTGCGCAGTTTTCACTGCGCATGCAGTTGGCGACCCAGCAGTTGAGCAAAGTGGATCAGATGGGCAAGGTGCGTCGTGACATTGCCCGCGTCCGCACTGTGCTGGCTGAAAAAGCCAGACAAGCTTAATACGGAGTGATTATGGGTACCGAAGCAAATCAAACTGAAAAGGTTGTACGCAGCCTGACCGGTCGTGTCGTCAGCGACAAGATGGACAAGACCGTGACCGTGTTGGTCGAGCGCAAGGTGAAGCATCCTTTGATCGGCAAAGTGATTCGCCGTTCCAAGAAGTTCCACGCACACGATGAGAACAACGAGTGCCACGAGGGCGATCTGGTTGTGATCGAAGAGTGCCGTCCGCTTTCCAAGACCAAGACCTGGTCCGTGAGCAAGATTGTGGAAAAGGCTACACCCGTATAATTCTGCTTGCTTGTTGGTCTGAAGCAATATAGAATTCTGCGTTTTCTCGGCGACCTTAAGCTGTCGCCCCAATACTGACCGTGGGCTAGCCGGCCGTTAAGTTTAGCGGCCGGTGTTGGTTTAACGGATTAAGTTGGAGATTATTCATGATTCAAATGCAATCACGGCTTGAGGTCGCGGACAACACTG
>DAIDAS010000022.1 GCA_027310505.1 bacterium | reverse complement strand
GCCTTGAGCCAGCCCGGTATCAGCCGCTATCGCTGTATCGACAATGTGCCTAATTGCTCTGCACCAGACAGTTTCTGCCTTTTTGCTTTGCTCGATAAAGCTGCCTATCCACCTCTTCAATGAACCTTATTGGCTCATCGTTACGAGATGGAATAATGGTACTAACGCCAAGGCTCACTGTCAGAAGTTGGCTGACCTGGGATTTTTCGTGGGGAATTTGTGCCTTGAAAACAAGGTTGCGACATCGTTCAGCCACTTTTTTCGCAGCCTCTGCGTCAGTCTCCGGCAGGACCAGAACAAACTCCTCCCCCCCGAAACGGGCGAGAAAATCTCGGGACCGGGTAGCGGCAGAACCCAGAATCTGTCCCACTCGTTTCAAACAGTCATCGCCCTGGATATGCCCATAGTGATCGTTATATTGCTTGAAATAATCGATATCCAGCATGATTAACGAAAGCGGTTGATGGTTGCGCAGTGCATGAGCCCATTCCTCTTCCAGGATGGCATCGAACCTGCGTCGATTGGCGATGCCCGTTAAACTGTCTTTAAATGAAAGTTCTTCCAACTCCTTCTGGAGAACCATCAGTTTTTCTTCTGTTGTTTTTCGCTCACTGATATCGAACATGAAGCCAATCAGCGCATCGACCTCACCATGCTCGTTGCGAACCACATGTACGACATCACGAATCCACACATAATTTCCATCCTTGGTGAGGGCACGATAGTCTGCCTCATGGTCGGTGCCGGACTTCGACTGCGCGACACAGAAGTCCACGACCCACTCTTTGTCCTCGGGATGCATTCTCGATGCCCAGTCCTCCACGGATACCCAGCTCGATGGCGGCCAACCGAGCAGGCTTTCTATCTGCGGTCCGATATAAGAAAATTCCAAGGTATGCCAGTCTATTTTCCATGGAATGGCCTTCGTCGATTCCAACAGGGTTTTATAGACCGCGCTGTCGGTTTCCATATTTCCTTTAGAGACTGTCATTTTCTGGTATCCAATTGGTTGCCGGGATATTAAGCGTATTGGCGGCATGTCTTCCACCCGCACCGCACACACCTAGCGTGTGGAAATATACCTCAGGCGCCTGCAGCACAGGCAATAGAGGCCTGTTGCGTAAGCAGACGTAGAGAAAAGGCTGGCGAACTTTGTGGAAGCACATACTCTGTGTATGATGTTTTCATGGTGCGCGCATGGTGGAATGCTCTTATGTTAAGTCTCAACGAATTACATGCAAAATGGTCGCCGCCAATTCGCTACATATTAGCGGCCAGTATTTTTCTTGTCGCGTTACTCCTGCGTTATTGGATGCTCCCCGTCGAATCCGGCCTGCCGTTTTTGACGTTCTATCCAGCCATGGTCATCAGTTTCTACTTGTGCGGTTCCGGGCCTGGCGTGCTTACCGCAGCGCTCAGCGCAGCCGCCGCCTATGGCCTTTTCGTACCCCCCTTCTCGACATTTACCCCAAAAACCGAGGGCAATATTGCGGTATGGATGTTTCTGTTCTCCACTTACCTGATTGGTTATGTAGTCAAACAACTGCAAAGTTACGCGCAACAATCTCGCGACACTGCATCCGCGCTGCAACAAAGCGAGCAGCACTATCGAAGCCTGCTGGAAGACCAAACTGAAACCATCTGCCGCTTCAAGGCAGATGGCACCATCCTTTATGTCAATGACGCATTTTGTCGTTTATTTGGCAAGTCACGCGAATCCATCATCGGGCAAAAATGGCATCCCGTTGCGTTTAGCGAGGACATGCCGCTCATCCACAGCAGGCTGAATTCGCTTTCTCCCGCGAATCCTGTCGTCACCATCGAAAACCGTATCGTCACCGGTCAGGGCGTCATACGCTGGGGGCAGTTCGTCAATCATGCATTTTTCGATAAGGAAGGCCACCTGATAGAAACGCAGGCCGTGGGACGGGACATCACTGAATTAAAGAAAGTCCAGGACGAGCTCCGCCGGCTGACACTGGAGCAACATGCGATGCTGGATAACGAAATGATCGGCATCGCGAAGGTACAGAACCGACATATCGTCTGGAGAAATAAGGCGATGGACAATATCTTCGGATATCTGCCAGGCGACCTGGAAGGGGCGCCTACCCGGACTTTGTACACGGACGATTCCGCCTATCAGGCACTCGGTGAAATCGCCTACCCCATCCTCAAGGCCCACGGCATCTACCGGACGCAACTGTGGATGCTGCGGAAAGATAGAGAAAAAATCTGGGTGGATATCAGCGGCGTACTATTACCGGATCAGGATATAGATTCGCTCTGGATGTTTGCTGACATTACACCGCTCAAGAAGTACCAGGAACAAGTTGAGCATGTTGCATTTCATGACCCCCTCACAGGACTGCCCAACCGTCTACTGCTTGCCGACCGGTTAAACCAGGCGCTGGCTCAAGCTGAACGGCTGGAACGGTTGTTGGCGGTTTGCTATCTGGACCTGGATAACTTTAAACCCATCAATGACAACTTCGGCCATGCCGCCGGCGACAAACTATTGAAGGAAACCGCCCATAGAATGCAGAGGGCTGTTCGGACCAATGACACTGTTTGCCGCCTGGGGGGAGACGAGTTCGTGCTGTTGCTATCCAACCTGGAAAACGTGGAGGAGTACCACACGGCGCTACAACGGGTGATCGAAGCCATCAATGCGCCGATCCAGTTAGACGGCGCATGCGAAGTTACGGTCACGTCCAGCGTAGGCATCACCCTGTTCCCCTTCGACTGCGCCGACCCTGATACCCTATTGCGTCATGCCGACCAAGCGATGTACCAGGCCAAAAAGTCGGGGCGAAATCGCGTTTACCTTTATGACCCTCATATTCAAGAGAGCATGACTTAGCATCAGCCTTGTCACCTTTCAGAAAGCATACATCACAGTCAGCCACAGCTTGTCGGTATCGCGGATGCGGCCAGCCGCACGTTGATCTTCCTCATGGTATGCGCCGTATTCGATTTTCCCGGACAGGTGCTTGTCATAGGCATAAGCCGCTGAAATATCCCATTCCGTGCCATAACGGTCGCCCAAGCCCCCTCCCACCCTTGCAAAATCCTTGTCGGAATCGATCCAGTGATACTCGGTCAGTAGCGTGACATTCCACACTTTGCCGCCAGCGGTGATGAACGTGTCGCGGATGCCTTCCGCCGGGGTGACCAGAAATTTGTCCACCCACCCCTGGAACAGATGGTTGGTTCCCAGCGGTGTCTGAAAAGCGAATTGGCCGTTGTTGCTGGAAAGCAGCTCCTGGTCTATACGGGCGAACCAGTTGTCCCAGCCGGCACCCAGCCCTAATTTGTAATAGTGGGTGTCGATCAGGTCGCTTCCGCCGGTTGTCTTGCGCTGGTCACTGTCGCCATTCGGATCCTGCTT
The DNA here is from genome assembly GCA_027310505.1 of bacterium. Taxonomy (GTDB): domain Bacteria; phylum Pseudomonadota; class Gammaproteobacteria; order Burkholderiales; family Methylophilaceae; genus CAIJXJ01. The sequence continues at coordinate 451 of DAIDAS010000022.1, read as the reverse complement.
GGCGTACTCTGCGGTGTAGAGCACTTTCCAGTGATCGTCGATCTTGTGATGCCCATCGGCACGCAGACCTACCGTGCGATTAGAGACGTTGCTGGTGCTGGTTGGGGCGATATGGTCCATGTCATACCAATAGGCATAAGCGGTCAGCGTCTCGGTAGGGCTCAACTTGTAAGCGGCATGCAGGATGCCGGTATCGTCGGGCCTCAGGTCGGTGTTGATCTTGCGCAGACGGGTGTAATAGCCCGCCAGGATTTCGGTGTTGGGCAGGCTTTTGTTTTCTACCGTGACACCATCGAACACCTGCATGACCTGGCGGAACTCGATATTGCCGATCATGCGCACGTTGTCGATCTTGAGCGATTGGCGACCGGCGCGGATTTTGGTGTCCGGAATCCCTGTCCAGTCCAGATACAGTTGGTTGACATTAAAGAAACTGGGGTCGTTGACGATG
>DAIDAS010000234.1 GCA_027310505.1 bacterium | reverse complement strand
GCACCGGAGCCGGATCTGTTTATCCGTACCGGTGGCGAGCAGCGCATCAGCAATTTCCTGTTGTGGCAGCTGGCTTATTCGGAACTGTATTTTACCGATACGCTGTGGCCGGATTTTAGCGAATCGGCCTTCAATCTGGCGCTCAAGTCTTACCGCCTTCGGGAGCGGCGCTATGGACGCACCAGTGAACAACTGGGGGCGTGCGAGCATGCTTAAGAACCGGTTGATCACCGCCATCCTGCTTGGCACCGTATTTTTTGGAGCGTTGTATCTCCTGTCGGATCTGCTGTGGGCATTGTTCCTGCTGCTGTTCATCGTGATCGGCGCTTGGGAATGGGGCGGCCTGACCGGTTATGCGCGTACCGGTCGCGTGATGTTTTCCGGCGCGATCCTACTGCTGGGTTTGCTTTTGCTGCCAGGGATCGACGCGTTTGAATTTGCGCGCCAGTGGGGCGTTGTGTTGCTGATCGCGACTTCTGCCTTGTTCTGGTTGTTGCTCGCACCCTTTTGGCTTGCCCGCGGCTGGCATTTTCGCAGCAAACCAATGTCTGCCTTGACCGGCGGCCTGTTGCTGTTGCCGCCATGGGTGGCGCTGGTGGATTTGCGCCATATCGGCCCCGAGGCCGTGCTGGTCGTGATGCTGACGGTATCGCTGGCCGATAGCGCCGCCTATTTCACCGGCAAACGCTTTGGCAAGCGCAAGCTGGCACCGCATATCAGCCCCGGCAAGACTTGGGAGGGGTTGATCGGCGCATTGGTTGCCGTGGCATTGTTTGCTTCCGTTCTGTGTTTCTCGCTGCACTGGAATGCGTGGTTCGTGGTCGGGTTCCTTGCGATCGCCATCCTCTCCGTGATGGGCGACCTGTTCGAGTCCCTCATCAAGCGCCAAGCAGGCAAGAAGGATAGCGGCTGCATCTTGCCGGGACATGGCGGCGTTCTGGATCGTATCGACGGCCTTACCTCGACGCTACCGTTGGTGGCATTCTATGCCTATCTTCCGTTTTATCTCAGTGTGCTGATTGTCCGATGAGTCGCCCGCAAAACATCACTATTCTTGGCTCTACCGGCACGATCGGCGTCAATACGCTGGATGTCATCGCACGCCACCCGGGACGCTTTCGCGCCTATGCGCTCACCGCCAATTCGCGTATCGAGCCTTTGCTGGAACAGTGCCGTCAGTTCCGTCCGGTCTATGCGGTGGTGCTGGATGCCGATGCCGCCGCCATCCTCAGTCGCCAGTTGCGCCAGCAGGGGCTTGAAACCGAGGTGTTGTGCGGCGCTGAAGCGCTTGAGCGGGTGGCGGCTGCATCTGAAGTGGATGCCGTCATGGCCGCCATCGTGGGTGCCGCCGGGCTAAGACCGGCGCTGGCGGCGGCAAGGGCGGGCAAGCGCGTCATGCTGGCCAACAAGGAAACCTTGGTCATGTCCGGCAGCCTGTTCATGGAAGCCGTGCGCGAAGGCGGCGCTACGCTGCTGCCGATCGATAGCGAGCACAATGCCATCTTCCAGGTGATGCCCACGCAGTTCGGCCATGGACTGGAAAGAGTCGGCGTCAGCAAGATATTGCTGACGGCTTCCGGTGGACCATTCCGTAAAGCGAGCGCCCAGGAACTGGCCGAGGTGACGCCGCGGCAGGCGCTGAATCATCCCAACTGGGTCATGGGGCCCAAAATCACCGTCGATTCTGCCACCCTGATGAACAAGGGGCTGGAAGTCATCGAGGCGCACTGGCTGTTCGGCGCCGACCCTGGCCTGATCGAGGTGGTCATCCACCCGCAGAGCGTGATCCATTCCATGGTTCAATATATCGATGGCTCCGTACTGGCACAGCTCGGCAACCCCGATATGCGTACTCCGATTGCGTACGCGCTCGGCTACCCGGAACGTATCGAAAGCGGGGTCGGCATGCTGGATTTATTCAAAATAGCCCGGCTCGATTTCGAAGCCCCGGATACCGCGCGCTTCCCTTGCCTGGGGCTGGCGTTCGAAGTATTACGCCGGGGAGGTACGGCACCGGCGGTGCTGAATGCCGCCAACGAAGTGGCGGTAGAAGCTTTTCTGCAGGAAAAAATACGATTTACCGATATTCCGCGTCTGATCGAGGCGGCGCTGGAACAGGTGTCCATTGTCGATGTCCAGGTCTTGGCCGATGTTGTCGGCGCGGATGAAGCCGCGCGCGCTGCAGCGAAGAGCTGGCTGGAGCGGAAGGCATGATGACGTTGCTTGCATTCCTGGTCACCATTGGTGTGCTGATCCTGGTGCATGAATATGGGCATTACCTTGCCGCGAAACGCTGTGGGGTGCGGGTGTTGCAGTTCTCCCTGGGATTTGGCCGCCCCCTCTACGCCCGCCGTTTGGGACGAGATGGCACGGAATTTATCCTGGCAGCCTTTCCCCTTGGGGGCTTTGTGAGGATGCTGGACGAGCGCGAGGCCCCGGTCGCGGCGCATGAACTTCACCGCGCATTCAATCGCCAGCCGGTATGGAAGCGCATGCTGATCGTCGTGGCAGGGCCGTTGGCCAACTTGCTGCTTGCAGTCGTGCTCTACTGGATACTGCTGATGAGCGGTCTGCCAGGATTGCGGCCGCTGCTGGGTGAAGTGCCTGCGGGCACCCCGGCTGCGCAGGCGAGCCTCAAAGCCGATGAACTGATCGTGCGCGTGGGCAAGACCGCTGTCAGCACATGGCAAGACGTGCGCTGGACCCTGCTGCAGGAATCGCTCAAGGCCGGGAGTGTGGAGGTCGAAGCCAAAAGCGGGAGCATGGAGACGCATCTGCATCAGCTGGATCTCACCGGAATCAGAGCGGATGACGTGAAGGTGGACGTGCTCGACCAGCTCGGCCTGACTCCTTACCATCCTGCCATGCCGACGAAAGTGGGCGAAGTGCTGCAAGGAAGTGCTGCGGAGCGTGCCGGGTTGCGCGTAGGAGATGAAATCCTGTCTGTGGATGGCATTGCCGTGGCCCTATGGGAAGATTTTGCCGGCCTTATCCGCAAAAATCCCGCCAGGCCGGTGTTGCTGAAGGTGCGGCGCGAAGGAACGGAGATTCAGGTTCGCGTGACGCCGGACGCCGTTGCGGAGGGCGACACCACCGTTGGACGTATTGGTGCCGCCTATCGCATGGCCCCGGAGGAACTCAACCGCTTCATGGTGGATGTCCGATATGCGCCTGTGCCGGCCATCTGGCACGCCACCGTCAAGACGTGGGAGACCTCGGTTTTCAGCCTGAAGATGCTGGGGAGCATGGTGACAGGGGCTGTTTCCTGGAAGGGGGTGAGTGGCCCGCTTACCATTGCCACTTACGCCGGGCAAAGTGCCCATGTCGGCTGGAAAGCCTTTCTGGGATTCCTCGCCATGGTGAGCATCAGCCTGGGCGTGCTGAATTTGCTGCCCGTTCCGGTGTTGGATGGCGGTCATTTAATGTATTATATGGTCGAGATTTTTAGGGGGAGGCCGGTCTCCGAACGCGCCATGGAGATCGGACAAAAAGTAGGGTTTGCGTTACTCGGCTTGCTGATGGCAACCGCTTTTTATAACGACATCAATCGACTCATTACAGGCTGAATCATAATAATGAAGCTCCGGTATATTCCATCTTTGCTCATCGGGTTGTACGCATCCTCCGCACTGGCTATGGAGCCTTTTGTCGTGAAGGACATCAGGGTCGAGGGCATTCAACGTACCGAAGCCGGCACTGTGTTCAATTACCTGCCTGTCAAGGCAGGGGAGTCCATGGATGACGACAAGGCAGCGCAAGCGATCAAGGCATTGTATGCCACCGGGTTCTTCAAGGACGTGCGTCTTGAAGCCGAAGGCAACGTGCTGGTGGTGACGGTGCAGGAGCGTCCGGCCATTGCCCAGATCGTGTTTTCCGGAAACAAGTCATTCCCCAGCGACAAGATGAAGGATGGCCTCAAGCAGATTGGCCTCTCAGAAGGCATGATCTTCGACCGCGCCATGCTGGATAAGGCCGAGCAGGAAATCAAACGCCAGTACTTGAGTCAGGGCAAATACGGCGCCAGTGTCAAGGCCGTGGTGAGCCCCTTGGAACGCAACCGTGTCGCCGTTCGATTCGATATCGAAGAGGGGGCGGTGGCAAAGATTCGCGGCATCAACATCGTTGGCAACCAGGCGTTCGATGAAGACGAATTGTTCAGTCATTTCAACCTGACCACGCCAAACTGGATGAGCTGGTGGAGCAAGGACGACCAGTATTCCAAACAGAAGCTGACGGCCGATATCGAGGCCTTGCGTTCCTTTTACATGAATCAGGGTTACCTGGAATTCAATGTCGATTCTACGCAGGTGTCGATCACCCCGGACAAGAGCGATATCTATATCACGATCAATATCACCGAGGGTGAAAAGTACACGGTTTCCGACATCAAGATGGCAGGCGAAATGCTGGTGCCCGAAGAGGAAATGCGTGCGCTCATCACGATGCAGCCGGGTGAAATGTTCAGCCGTGAGAAAATGACGGAATCCAGCAAGGCGATCGGCGACCGTCTGGGCAA
>DAIDAS010000228.1 GCA_027310505.1 bacterium | reverse complement strand
GCTTGGCGTTTTGGTAAGTCGCGCCGCTGGTATTGGTTAGCGTCACCCAGCCGGAGATATCCAGTTTGTCATCTGCGGCATTCAGTTCGGCCACGTAATCAGCTTTCCAGGCCAGGCCTCCGGTCAGGTATGAGAGCTCTACATCCTGCTGCGCTGCGCCACTGTTGTCGAGCGACATGACCAGCGTCGGCCGGTCGCGCAGGTTGGCGGGGACATCCGGGTAAACGATGCGACCGGGGATGCCGGTTTCGATGCGGTCGCCGATCTTCATCACCAAGCCGTTGTTGGCGGCCAGCACTTGTGCCTGTTCGGCGGATTCGATGCCGGTAGCCGGGTTGGTGCGAATGACGCTGACGCTTTTTCCGACATATTTTTCCAGCAGTTTTTGCGGGGTCAGCAAATCGAAATCGAAGTTCTGCTCCATGACCGAAAGCTTGCCCGGGCTGGTGAGGCTCCTGAGGAGTGCTGTTTCTGGGCGAATACGGGCGCTGACATCGCGAAACGCCAAGGCATTCTGGCTGCTGGCAAGATGCACTCTGCGCTGATCTTTCACCAGTGCCAGGTTTTCGTTGTAGATGGTTACTGCGACACTCTGCTGGTCATGCAGGGTGCTGGTAATTTCGTCGGCAGCCGCCACGGGAACGATGGAAATCAGGCAGCTGATGGCTAGCGGTGAAAGATATTGATGCATGATGGCCTCCGGGGCTGATTAACCTGTTGATGGCATTCAGTGCTGACGCCGGATCTTGCGCGAAGCAGACAAGCCATGTTGCAGATGGCGCGTGTCTACAAAACGGGCATGCCTTCGTTCTGAAGCATGGTAATCAGTCTGATCAAGGGTAATCCAATCAGTGCGTTGGGATCATCTCCCCGCATCCATTCGATCAGGGCGATGCCCAGTCCTTCGGATTTTGCGCTGCCTGCACAGTGGTAGGGCTGTTCCTTGAGCAGGTAGCGTTCGATCTGTTCGTCGCTCAATTGTCGGAAGCATACCTCATAAGGCTCGACACGGGCCTGCATGCTGCCGGTTGCTGCATTGTACAGGCACAGCGCGCTGTGGAAGGTCACACTACGGCCGCGCATCAGGCGAAGTTGCCTAGTGGCGTTATCGTGCGTGAGTGGTTTGCCGAGCTGCTGGCCATCCAGCGTGGCCACCTGGTCGCAACCGATGACGAGCGCTTCGGCATGATGTTCGGCGACCTTGCGCGCTTTCATCTGCGCAAGGCGCAGCGCCGTTTGTTCCGGTTGCTCATCAGCGAACGGGGTTTCGTCCACATCGGGCGATTCGACGCTGAAAGGCAGTTGCAGCCGTTCCAGAAGTTCGCGGCGGTAAATGGAAGAGGAGGCGAGGATAAGTTTTTGCATCGTTGTAAAGTAAAAGGCCGGCTTGCGCCGGCCTTGTTCAGCCTTGATTACTGGATTTCGATCAACGTTTCGTCGGGTGTCACGCTATCACCCTTTTTGACGTGAACTGACAGGACAATGCCGCTCTTGGGCGCCTGGATTTCGTTCTCCATTTTCATGGCTTCGATCACCAGTACGCCGTCGCCGGCATTGACCGGGTCACCAGCCTTGACCTTGACGTCGACGATGGTGCCCGGCATCGCCGTAGTGACACAGCCTTCATGGGTCGGGCGTGGGCGGCTGCCGCTATTGGCCGACGCGGCAACCTTCTTCTTGCCGCCGCTCTTGCCGCCGGAGACTTCGATTTCGCTCAGGGTTTCGACCACGACTTCTTCCGACACGCCATCCACGGAAACGTAGAACGGGCGCTGCTCTTCACCCGGATGGCCGCTGCCGGTCAGCTTGATATGGAAGGTTTCGCCATGCAGTGTGACCTTGAACTCGTTCGGTGCGTAACGCGCAGCGGAAGGGGCGGCTGCTTCTTTCGGCAGCAGCGGCTCGGCCTTCAGCGTACCGGCGTTGCGCTCCTGCAGGAAAGTCTGTGCCAAGTCGGGGAACATGGCGTAGGTCAGCACATCTTCTTCGTTCTTGGCGAGGTTTTCGCACTCGATGCGCAGCTTGCTCATTTCATCCTCAAGCAGGTCGGCCGGACGGCAGGTGATGACCTCGGCATTGCCGACAGCCAGGCTCTTGACCTGATCGTTCACCTTGCCCGGCGCCTTGCCGTAATGGCCCATCAGGTAGTTCTTGACCTCGGTGGTGATGGACTTGTAACGCGTCCCCGTCAGAATATTGAGCACAACCTGCGTACCGACGATCTGGGAAGTCGGTGTCACCAGCGGCGGGTAGCCGAGGTCTTCACGCACGCGCGGGATTTCAGCCAGTACGGCATCCATTTTATCCAGCGCGCCCTGTTCCTTGAGTTGATTCGACAGGTTCGAAATCATGCCCCCCGGGACTTGATTGACCAGGACACGGGTATCCACCCCGGTAAAATCGCTTTCGAACTGCCAGTATTTCTTGCGAATTTCACGGAAATAAGCCGTGATCTCCTGCAACGCAGCCAGGTTAAGGCCGGTATCGTATTCGGTACCTTGCAGTGCGGCCACGATGCTTTCGGTGGACGAATGGCTGGCGCCTTCACCAAACGCGGAATTGCAGGTATCCAGCATGGTGGCGCCAGCTTCCACGCCCTTGAGGAAGCTCATGGCAGACAGGCCGGAAGTGGCATGGCTGTGCAGGTGGATCGGCAGGCTGACCGCAGCGCGCAGCGCCTTGACCAGCTCGGAGGTGTCTTTGGGGGTCAGCAGGCCGGCCATGTCCTTGATGGCGATGGTATCGCAGCCCATGGATTCCATTTCTTTCGCCAGGCCGACGAAGTGCGGGATGTCATGTACCGGGCTGGTGGTGTAGCTGATAGCGCCCTCGGCGTGCTTGCCGACCTTCTTCACGGCTTCGACCGACACGCGAATGTTACGCATATCGTTCATGGCGTCGAAAATACGGAAAACATCAACGCCGTTATCGGCGGATTTCTGCACAAAGGCACGAACCACGTCATCGGAGTAGTGACGGTAGCCCAGCAGATTCTGGCCGCGCAGCAGCATCTGGATGCGGCTGTTAGGCAGGGCTTTGCGCAGCTTGGCCAGACGCTCCCACGGGTCTTCCTTCAGGAATCGCACGCAGGCGTCGAAGGTCGCGCCGCCCCAGGCTTCCAGTGACCAGAAACCAATGCTGTCCAGCTTGGCGCAGATCGGCAGCATGTCTTCAGTGCGCATGCGGGTAGCGATCAAGGACTGGTGTCCATCGCGTAAAGCTAGTTCAGAAACAAGGACTTTTGCCATATTATTAATCTAACAAATCAAGTTGAAATCAAATGCCTTCGTGTGCGGCGATGGCGGCGGAAATCGCCGCGGCCATCAAC
>DAIDAS010000224.1 GCA_027310505.1 bacterium | reverse complement strand
TCGGTGGTGATGCCTGCTGAGAGCCTTGGATACCCTTAGTAAGATTTGGTTAATTAAGACAAATAACGAGAGAAAAAATTGAAAATTGCAATTCTTTCATCCAAGCAGTCTCATATGGAGGCAATTCGCCAGGTTCTGGTGGATGGCACCTTACGTCAGGTTATGTTGTTCGAAGGGGGGCTGGATCGGCTTGCTGCCATTGCCGACCAGGAGCGTCCGGACATCATCATTCTCGATGATGTCTGTTGCCAGCAGGCCGAACTCGCCATGCTCGAGAAATCGACCTTGCGCTATCCCGGCATGGCCTTCATCCTGCTCTGCGAAAATGCTTCAGCGGAGTTTCTCATCAATGCCATGCGCAGTGGGGTTCGGGATGTGTTGCATTTACCCATAGAGGCCCCTGCTCTGCTCGGTACTGTGGCGCGCGTCGAACAGAAACTGAAAATGGCATCCGCTCCACAGGCGCAGGGGAAAGTGATTGCCTTTATTGCTTGCAAAGGGGGGAGCGGCGCAACTTTTCTTGCCTCGAACCTGGGATATATCCTGGCAGAGAAGGAGGCGGCGAACGTTGTTTTGCTGGATTTGAACCTGCAATTTGGCGACGCTTCGCTGTTTGTTTCCGATCATGTGCCTTCGAATACCCTGGCCGATGTGGCGGATAACATTTCCCGGCTGGATGCTTCGTTCCTAGCGGCGTCGCTGGTGCATGTGCTGCCCAAGTATGGCGTTCTCGCCGCCCCAGAAGACCCGGAGCATGCAGTGGAGATCAAGCCCGAGCACATCGATACCTTGTTGAATGTGGCCAAAGCCAATTATGACTATGTGATTCTGGATGTGGGGCGGCAGCTGAACGCCATGAGCGTGAAGGCGCTGGATCACGCGGACGTGATTTTCCCCGTGTTGCAGGAGACGTTGCCTTTCATTCGCGATACCAAGCGGCTGCTCCATACCATGCAGGTGCTGGGCTATCCCAAGAACAAGATCCATACGATCGTTAACCGCTATGTGAAGGGGGGCGACATCAGCCTGAGCGATGTCGAATCGACGCTGGGGCTGAAGGTCTTCAAGACCATTCCGAACAGCTATGAGTCTGTCTCGGCCTCGGTTAATCAGGGTGTGCCGATCATGAAAATTGCCAAGCATGATCCGGTGACCAAGGCATTGAGCGAGATAGCGCACCATTTGGTCGAAGGCCAGCATGCAAAAAGTGGTGGCTGGTTGTCCCATATTTTCCACTCGGCATGAGTTGCATGCGCGGGATGCAAGTGTGGTCGTGAATAAAGTCTGAGTCGAGGAGGGAACTGAATTATGACGCTACGTGACAGGCTGGAAGAGATCAAGAAGGATACCGCACAGATACCTCTGGATGTGCGTCAGGGCTCATTCGTCGAAAACAAGACCTATCAGGAGCTGAAGTCGCGCATTCATCGCAAGCTGCTTGATCGTGTCGATCTGAGCATGATGGAAAGCATGGGGCCGGACCAGCTGCGAGACGAGCTTAAGTTGATGGTGGAGCGGCTGCTTGCGGAGGAAACGCTGGCGATCAACGAGTCCGAACGCAAAAGCCTGGTGAAGGACATTCAGCACGAGGTGCTGGGGTTGGGGCCGCTGGAACCATTGATGGCTGACCCTACGGTTTCGGATATTCTGGTCAATACCTACAGGCAGGTCTATGTGGAGCGCAGGGGCAAGCTGGAGCTGACCAATGTCAGTTTCGAGAATGAAGAACACCTGCTCAAGATCATCGACAAGATCGTATCCGGAATCGGTCGGCGGGTGGACGAATCCAGCCCGATGGTGGATGCACGCTTGCCCGATGGGTCGCGGGTGAACGCGATCATTCCGCCGCTGGCGGTTGATGGCGCGATCATGTCCATTCGCCGTTTTGCCGTGGATCCTTTACGTATGGAAGACTTCCTGCAATTCAAGAGCCTGATCCCCGAAATGGCGGAGCTGCTGCAGGGCATGGTGAAGTCGCGGCTGAACCTGTTGATTTCCGGCGGTACCGGTACCGGTAAGACCACGCTGCTCAATATTCTTTCAAGCTTTATCCCCGCAAATGAACGCGTGATTACGATCGAAGATGCCGCCGAACTGCAATTGCAGCAGCCCCACGTCGTACGCCTGGAAATTCGCCCGCCGAATATCGAGGGCAAAGGTGAGGTGACGCAGCGGATGCTGGTGAGAAACAGTCTGCGCATGCGGCCTGACCGGATTCTGGTCGGTGAGGTGCGGGGAGCGGAGGCGCTGGATATGTTGCAGGCGATGAATACCGGTCATGAGGGTTCCATGACCACGTTGCATGCCAATACCCCGCGTGATGCGCTGACGCGTCTGGAGAACATGATAGGTATGGCCGGCCTGAACCTGCCGCCAAAGGCCATGCGGCAGCAAATCAGTTCGGCATTGACCGCCGTGATTCATATCACCCGCCTCAGTGACGGCAAGCGCAAGGTGACAAGCCTTCAGGAAATTACGGGGATGGAAGGCGATATCGTCACCATGCAGGAGATCTTCACGTTCGAGCAAACAGGCGTGGCGCCAGACGGCACCGTAAGGGGCCATTTCCGGGCGACTGGAATCCGTCCGAAATTTATCGATCGTTTGCGCGTTCATGGCGTGACCGTGCCGGAAGATCTGTTTGACCCCAGTCGGCTGTACGAGTAGGAGGCCACCGTGGATTATCTCTACTATCTGTTCGTCGTATTGGGCTTTCTGGCGGTCATCCTGTTTGTGGAGGGGGTATATCTTGCCTGGAATGCCTATAAAGGGCCCGAGGCAAGGCGCATCGAACGGCGTTTGCGTGCCATGTCGGCAAGCGCTTCCGATGCGTCGAACCTCAAGCTGATCAAGCAACGGCTTCTGGCGCAAACGCCTGGAATGGAACGATTGATGCTGCACATTCCGCGCGTTCATCAGCTCGACAGATTTTTGATGCAATCAGGGCTGCCTTTAACTGTTGCCCGTTTCATTGGATTGACGTTGCTGGCGATCGTGGCTGGATTGGTTCTGGCATTGTTTCTCAATTTGCCGATGTTTTTCGTCCTGGCTGCTGGAGCCTTGTTCGGCGTGTTGCCGTGGCTTTATGTAAAGCGCGCCATCTACAATCGTTTAAGTTCGATAGAGCAGCAATTCCCTGAAGCGCTCGATTTGATGGGGCGTGCCATGCTGGCGGGACATGCGTTCCCGAGTGCGTTGAAAATGGTGGGCGACGAAATGCCTGAGCCGGTGGCCGCGGAGTTTCGTATCGTCTTTGACGAAATCAATTACGGTATTTCCGTGCAGGATGCGCTCATTAACCTGACCAAGCGGGTGCCAAGTACGGATGTTGGCTATTTTGTGATTTCTGTCCTGATTCAGCGGGAAACTGGCGGGAACCTTGCTGAGTTGCTTGGGAATCTCAGTAAATTGATTCGCGAACGATTGAAGCTTCTTGGGCAGGTACGCGTGTTAGCCACGGAAGGGCGACTTTCTGCACAAATTTTGACCGTGTTGCCGTTCGCGCTGGCTTTTGTAATTAATTTGATTAATCCCAAGTTCTTGAGTGTCTTATGGACCGATCCGGCTGGATTGAAAATGGTCGGTGTCGCACTCCTGATGATGGTGGTCGGGGTTATCTGGATGTGGCGAATTGTCAAGATTCGGGTTTGATCTGGAAATGAATAGGTGAACATATCATGAGCGCGATCCAAATTATTTACCTGGTCTTGATTTTTTTGTCGGTGTTTATGGTCGTTGGGGTGATTCTGTTTCAGCTCGTGCCAACCCAGTTGCAAAGGCGCCTTCAACAACTGGATGAAGGCAATGACCTCGCCGAGAACCATGGTGAGTCTGCCTGGGTTCTCCGGGTGGTTAAGCTTAGCGGGCCACTTGCCAAACTTTCGCTTCCTGCGGAGGGGTGGGAAAAATCCCAGCTACGCATCCGTTTCATGAATGCGGGCTATCGCAGTTCTGCAGCCCCTGTTTTGTTTTTCGCCGCAAAAACCTTGCTTGCCATGCTGCTGCCGGCATTAGTGGTGCTGTATGCCGGGCTCACGGGCATTGGTGTGCAGTCCGGCACATTCGTCTTTATGGTGGTACTTGCAGCCGCTATCGGCTATTTCCTCCCTAATGCGATATTGGAAAGACGTATTGCTAACCGTAAACGTGACATTTTCGAGAATTTCCCAGATGCCATTGATTTGGCTACGGTTTGTGTTGAAGCCGGATTGGGGCTGGATGCGGCACTATCGAGGGTGGGTGAGGAAATGCGTTTGAAAAGCCCGGTTCTTGGCGAAGAGTTGCATCTGGTCAACCTCGAATTGCGCGCCGGAAGCAGCCGGGAAAGGGCGCTACGGAATTTTGCGTTGCGTACAGGGGTGGAAGAGATCGATACTCTGG
>DAIDAS010000221.1 GCA_027310505.1 bacterium | reverse complement strand
GGTCAGGGTGGAGCCCAGCCCCAGGTAGCCCATGCCGTGGCGGCGCTTGCGCATGATCTCGGCCTGTTGCTGCGGCAACGGCAGGCCGTTCACTTCAACCACGTTGTCCAGCATGCGGGTGAAGGTGGCGACCACTTCGCGGTATTCTTCCCAGTCGAAATGCGCCTGGTCGGTGAACGGCTGGCGCACGAAGCTGGTCAGGTTCACGGAACCCAGCAGGCAGGCGCCATACGGTGGCAGTGGCTGCTCGCCGCAAGGGTTGGTGGCGCGGATGTTCTCGCAGAACCAGTTGTTGTTCATCTCGTTGACCTTGTCGATCAGGATGAAACCCGGCTCGGCGAAGTCGTAGGTGGAGGTCATGATCACATCCCACAGGCGGCGGGCCTTGATGATCTTGTACACGCGGCAAGCCACTTTGCCGTCGGATTCGCGGGTCAGGTACCTGTTCTTGACCGGCCACTCGCGCCATACCACTTGATTGGCATCATCGAGCTTGAGTTCATCAGCAGCGGCTTCCTTGGCGGTGACCGGGAAGGCCAGCTTCCACTCGGTGTCATGCTTTACCGCTTCCATGAATTCGGCGGTAATCAGGGTAGAAAGGTTGAACTGGCGCAGGCGGCCGGCTTCGCGCTTGGCCTTGATGAAATCGGCGACATCCGGGTGGGAGATGTCGAAAGTGGCCATCTGCGCGCCACGACGACCACCGGCGGAGGAGACGGTAAAGCACATCTTGTCGTAGATATCCATGAACGACAGCGGGCCGGAAGTATAAGCACCGGCGCCGGCGACGAACGCGCCCTTGGGACGCAGGGTAGAGAACTCGTAACCGATGCCGCAACCGGCTTTCAGTGTCAGGCCGGCTTCGTGGACCTTTTCCAGGATGCCGTCCATGCTGTCTTCAATGATGCCAGAGACAGTACAGTTGATGGTGCTGGTGGCGGGCTTGTGCTCCAGCGCACCTGCGTTGGATGTGATACGGCCGGCAGGAATGGCGCCACGGCGCAGCGCCCATACGAATTTTTCGTACCAGTAGGCTTTTTTCTCTTCCGTATCTTCGGCATCGGCCAAGGCGCGTGCCACGCGCTGGAAGGTATCGTCCATATTGTGGTCGATGATTTCGCCCTGCTTGGTCTTGAGGCGATACTTTTTATCCCAGATGTCCAGAGACACCGGCTGCATGGGAACCTCGCGTTCCGTTTCTTGCGACATCTTCACCGCTTTCAGCATATTATTTTTCCCTCCCGGTTATTTTGCTTCCAACCACAATATATTGCGATTGATCGAAACAATAAACCCATCGAGTTGTGCCAGTCAAGAAAATATGAAAATTATTTGGGTTGACTTTTATGGCTCAAATAAACGGCTGGGAACCGACGAGCGTAAGTCCTCGCTATCAGTGATTTCATGCGAGAATGGCGCCCATGCCACGCTGGATTTACACCACTCTTCTCTGTCTACTGTTGCCGCTCGCCCTGCTCAAACTGCTCTGGCGCGCCATCAGGCAACCGGAATACCTGCAGCACATCCCGGAACGCTTCGGTTTTTATGCAGCGCCCAAACCACAATCGCCCGTGATTTGGCTGCACGCCGTCTCGGTCGGCGAGACCCGTGCTGCGGCACCGCTGGTGGAGCAGCTGCGGCACCGCTATCCCCATCATCGGATACTACTCACCCACGCCACCCCTACCGGTCGCGCAACCGGCGAGCAACTCTTCGGCGACGGCGTATCTCGCGTTTATCTGCCATACGACCTGCCGGGCGCGATGTCACGATTCCTGCAGCATTTTCAGCCGCGTATCGGACTGCTGATGGAAACTGAACTCTGGTTCAACCTGATCGCCGCCTGCGACAAACAGGGTGTCCCATTGCTGCTGGTGAATGCGCGCCTATCGGAGAAGTCGGCGCGAGGCTATGCCCGTCTGGGTGAACTGACAAGAGAGGGGCTGCAACGCCTCACCGCAATTGCCGCACAAACCGAAGCCGACGCCGTTCGCCTGCAGACGCTAGGGGCACCTAAAGTAGACATTGCAGGCAACCTCAAGTTCGATGTCGCGCCACCACCCGACGCCCTCGCGCTGGGCGCTGCGCTGAGGCAGCGCTTCGGTGCGGCACGCCCGGTATTCCTGGCTGCCAGCACTCGTGAGGGCGAGGAAGCGCTGGTGCTGGATGCCATGCGCACGGTAGATCGTGGCGACGTGTTGACGGTCATTGTGCCGCGCCACCCGCAGCGCTTCGGCGAGGTCGCCGAATTGCTCCGGCGGCGTGGGATATCCTTTGTGCGGCGCTCGGACAACACGCCGGTTGGGGCCAAATGTCAGGTGATATTGGGCGATAGCATGGGCGAAATGTATGCCTATTTCGCCGCCTGCGATGTCGCTTTTATCGGTGGCAGCCTGCTGCCTTACGGCGGGCAGAATCTGATCGAGGCATGCGCCATGGGCAAACCGGCGCTGGTCGGCCCGCACACCTTCAATTTTGAACAGGCCGCCATGCAAGCCGTAGCATATGGCGCGGCACGCAGGGTCAATACTCCGGCCGAACTTGCAGCCGCCATCAGCACCCTGCTTGACGATCCGGCCACCATGCAGCGCATGGGCGAGGCCGGGACGAAATTCTGGTCGGAAAACCGGGGCAGCACGGATCGGGTGATAGCCCTTCTGGCCGGTCACATCAGGCCCTAGAGGCTATTTAGGGTTGGCGGTACGCCCCAGCAGGAAGGCGATCACCACCCCCTCCACCAGCGACCCCAGCAGCAAATCGCGCTGCAGCGTGATTTCCATGAACAGCGGGCTTTGCCACGCCGGGTTATAAAGCAGGGCGTGGATGGGGGCGCTGGTGAATAGCGCCCCCAGTACGCCGTTGCCGACGAATCCGCCCACGATGCCCGCGAGAAGGATAACGGCCAGACGATTGCGATGCATAGCTACCCCCTTTCTCTGAAGGAGAAGCCGCCGGGCGGGCTCAGCGCACCAGGCGGCTGATCTGCTTGAAGGCCTCGCCCTCGGCCACCTTGAGCCATTCGAACACCATCGATTCGGTGTTGCTGACGATCACGCCACCATCGCGCAATCTTGCCATGGCGTTGGCATGATTGGCCGGATTACGCGAGATGACGGCATCTTCGACCACGAATACCTGCCGCCCCATGGCTTGCAACTGCAAGGCAGTTTGCAGGATACAGATGTGCGCCTCCATCCCGGCCAGCACGACCTGACTGCGTGTATCGTCGAGCTGGTCGCTGAAAGCGCTTTCTTCGCAGCAGGAAAAACAGGTTTTTTCTACCCTGCTCGCCGGCGAGAGCCATTGCGCCAACTCGGGCAGGGTTGCCCCCAGCCCCTTCGGGTACTGCTCGGTATAAAGGACGGGAATGTTCAGCAGATTGGCGGCCTGCAACAGAATGCCGCAGTTTTTAAGCATCTCCTGCAGGGCCGGTGCAGGCATGGCCGAACAGAGTTTGTCCTGAACATCGATCAGGACAAACTGGCTATCGAAACACTCGGCCAGTACAGCCCTTTTCATGACCCTTCCAGCGACTTGCTGGTTTCGCCCAGATCCTGTTCCTGCAGCACGCCGGCAGCCGCTTTCAACTGAATGATACTCAGCAGGTAGGTATAGCGCGCCTGCAGCAAGTCGCGCTTGGCGCTGTATAGCTGCTGCTGGGCGTTGAGCACGTCGACGCTGGTGCGGACACCGACTTCGTAACCCAGGTTAGTCGAATCCAGCTGGCTCTGGCTGGAAGCCAGCGCCTGCTCAAGGGCCTTGACCTGCGCCACCGTGCTGGTGACATTAAGGAACGCCTGGCGTGTCTGCAAATCGGCCTGGCGGCGCGCAGCCTCGACATCGTCCTGCGCTTTTTGCCGGTTGGCGGCAGCCTCGCGCTCCTTGGAAGTGATCGATCCGCCCTGATACAACGGAATCTGCAATTGCAGGCCCACGGTGAGATTTTTCAGGTCGCTACCGAAGCCCTGAACGCCACTATTCGCACGGGTATCTACATAATTTCCAACCACATCCAGTGTCGGCAGATGTCCTGCATGGGTGCGCTCGATTTCTTGCGTTGCCAGTTGCAGGTTCTGCAGCTGAACCTTTAATGCCACATTGTTCTGCTCGGCCGTTTCCACCCAGCTTTCCATATCAGACGGTTGTGGAACGGCCACCTGCAAATCGCTCCTGGCCGTTGCCAGACGGGGCGGCAACTGCGTCGTAATGGCCTGAATGGCACGCTTCTTGACTTCGAGATCGTTGACGGCGGCGATTTCCTGCGCGGTAGTCAGGTCAAAACGCGCCTGCGCTTCATGCACATCGGTGATGGTAGAGGTCCCCACCTCGAAATTAGCCTTGGCTTGCTCCAGTTGGCGGGTAATGGCGGCTTTCTGCGCAACGATGAGATCGATCTTGTCTTGTGCCAGCAGCACGTCAAAATACGCCTGCGACACACGCAGCATCAGGTCCTGGCGCGAACTGTTGAGCTGCTCCTCGGCTTGTGCAACCTGGGTTTTCGATTGCTCGTACTGCACGCTGTTCTGCTTGCGGTACAACGGGTGCGTCAGGTTAATGTTGTATCCATAGGTCTCGAAGGATTCGGAGGTGCCGTTACCGAAAACTGAAGACCTGCCACGATACTGGATGTCGGTATTGGAATGGTTCGCATTGGCACCAGCCGTCACCGTGGGCAGCGTCAGCGCCTTGCCTTGGACCAGTTTCTCCTGCGCCGCGAGCCGCGAGCTTTGTGCCGAGGCCCAGCCCGGATCATTGCTTTGCGCCAGCCGGTAGATATCCAGCAGATTCTGGGGCTGGTCCGCCATGCCTGGAGTCGACGCAAACAGGAGCGCAAGCAAGCTCACGGAAAGCGTTGATAAACGGTGTTGATGGGTCATGTTTTACCTGAATAAGTTTTCACATACCACACCAAGTGTGGCACACAATACGTTGTTTGAAAATGTTACGTTTTGTTCAATTCTACGCCCATTGGCACGCTCCCGGAATCAAGCGCCGCCACACAACACAAGTCAGCGAACTATGTGTTCCGGGACATTTTGCGCGCTTCATATGACAGCAATGTAGCCAGCGTGTTCGCGTGTAGAATAGGGGTTTTGCCCACCCCGGTTCTTCATGGATTCCATTCTTCTCCTAAAAGCCTTGCTGCTCGGCATTGTCGAGGGCGCGACCGAATTCCTCCCCGTTTCCAGCACCGGCCACCTGATTATTGCTGGTGACCTTCTGAACTTTAACGACGATCGCGGCAAAGTATTCGAGATCGTCATTCAACTCGGCGCGATTCTGGCGGTGTGCTGGGAGTACCGCACCCGCATCGGACACACCGTGGCGAGTATGGCGACCGAGGCGGCCTCGCAACGCCTCGCCGTCAACCTCATGATTGCCTTTCTACCTGCAGCAATACTGGGGCTGGCCTTTCACCACGCCATCAAACAGTATCTGTTCTCGCCGGTTACGGTAGCGATCGCGCTGATCGTTGGCGGCTTTGCCATTCTGGCCGTCGAGCGGTTAGCGCCTGAGCCGGATACACCAACCGTGGACGACATGGACTGGAAGCATGCCCTAAAAGTGGGCTGCGCACAGGCACTGGCGCTGTTCCCTGGCGTCTCCCGCGCTGGAGCGACGATTCTGGGTGGAGTGGTATTCGAACTTTCACGCAAGGCAGCCACCGAGTTTTCGTTTTTTCTGGCGATTCC
>DAIDAS010000206.1 GCA_027310505.1 bacterium | reverse complement strand
GGTCAGGTGCGCGTACCCCGGGGTGCTGGCCAGCTGTCTGGCAAGAATCTCCACATAGCGCTGGGTGCGGAGAATATGCTTCCCAGTGTCCTTGTCCCGGGTCTCGGCCAGCACGGACATGCCGACAATGATTTCATCCTGTGCCTCAAGCAGATCCTGAGTCCGGGCGCGCACCTTGCGGGCTTCAATCCCGTATTTCAACAGGCTCAAAAAGATGGTGACAACCACCAGCGTCAGTATCGGCAGGAGCGGTGAAAGGTGCACGCCCTTGACGAACAGCAGCTGGCGTGCTCCCCAGTAATACCCGGCGCTACCAGCAATCAAGTTTAATAGCGAGAATGTGTAACCGGATTGGCTCAACAGCAGCGTGCAGATAATCCCGGTGACCACAATCGTGAACAGTTCCACACCCCTGGCCCAGTCAGGCCGCACAATGAACGTACCCGCAAGGATGTCGTCGATGACCGTGGCATGGATATCCAATCCGTTGAGCAATTTTCCGGAAGGAGTCGGATGCCAATCGCCCAGCCCGCTGGCCCATCCTCCCACCAGCACGATTCTGCCCTGCAAGCTGCCCGGCGCCGTTTTTCCGTCGAGGATAGATTTTGCCGAAAGATAGGGGTGCCGCTCGCTACGGAAGTCGAGCAGCATGTTCCCCGCCGAATCGAGAGGAATGACCCGATTGCCCCAGTGCAGGGAAGCCGCACCCCTCTCTTTGATCAGGTGCAGAGAGCGTTGTGGCGACGCAAGGAGCAGAGCGGCCAGCGACAGCGACGGCAGCGACTTGCCTTCGTATGAGAGCAGCAAAGGGATACGGCGCAGCGTGCCGTCAACATCTTCAAGGGCATTGGTGAATCCTTCAGCACTTGCCGCATCTGTCAGCACCGGCAAGCTGCGGATTTGCCCATGGGGTTGGGGCCAAAGATCGGTGCTGTGCGCTGAACTGGTCACCACCATGCCCGCTGGCGCGGCAGGCGGATGCTGCTGCCTGGTGGGGGCGCTGGGGTGGTTAAAGTCGAGATAGTAGCCGAGTACGGTCGACCTTTGCCCCAAAGCGGCGGCAAGGCGTTGCGAGTTGCTGTCCTGATCGCCGGGCGGGGCCGGAGTGGTCGACCCAGTAAGATCCCGCTGGCGCTCCATCCGTATCACCTCTGGTGAAGTCCGGTCCGGCTCTGGCATTAACAAGTCCAGCACAATCACGCTTGCTCCGAGGCCCTGTAAATACTCAACAAGCATGGCAAGCCGGTAACGAGGCCATGGCCACTGCCCAAAAGCCATGAGGCTTTCTTCGTCAATCCCCACCAGAACCGGCACGGTGGATTGCGGCGGAGTGGTACGGCGAGCCACCATCAGGTCGTAAAGGAGTAGATCGGATTTTTGCAAGGACGTGGGCTGGAAGATCGATAGTAGCGCCACGGCAAGGGTCAGGCAGAACCCCGCGGCATAGAGCAGGAACCGCTCCTCCCAAAAAGAGTCGGGGGCATGCGAAGACTCGCGGTTGGCTGAGGCATCAGTCATGGTCGAGGGATAGGGCTGGCGCGCACTCCCACTGGTGCATCCGCGCTAGTGAACGATGACCACGACTCGCCGATTGCGCGGTTCGGGTACGCCATCCGGTGTAGGAATGGCCGGGTTGCCCTTGCCGTGGGAAGTCACGGAAATCAGCTCGGGCTTCACGCCCTGTTGCAGCAGCAATGTCTGAACCTGTGCTGCCCGATCGAGAGCCAAGGCGTCGTTCAGCCTGTCTGAACCGGTAGCATCGGTGTGGCCACTGATGCTGACACTGAT
The DNA here is from genome assembly GCA_027310505.1 of bacterium. Taxonomy (GTDB): domain Bacteria; phylum Pseudomonadota; class Gammaproteobacteria; order Burkholderiales; family Methylophilaceae; genus CAIJXJ01. The sequence continues at coordinate 850 of DAIDAS010000206.1, read as the reverse complement.
GGCTGACCGCTGTTTTATGGCAGAGACGATGTCAGCGATATTCTGGAGGGAATCCGGCGTCAGGACGGTGCCCCCAGTTTCGAAATACAAAGTATACGTTTGCGGCGGCGGCGGCTCAACAGCCAAGGCCTCTCCAAAGGTGGAGGCGATGAAGGCCGGATCGGCTTTGGTGACGGAGGATGGCGGGTTTGATTTTCCGCTGGTATGGGTCATGTCACCGGACTTTTCCAGTAGCTGCGTGCCCGCGGATGTAGACACCTCCGCCTTGCCGACGCGGCCCTCAGGATCTGGAACGAGAATGATGGACTGCCTGGCGCAGCCTCCCAAGGCTATCAGCATCAAGCCTGTCACCAGCAGCTCAAGGCTCATGTGCATTAACGAAGAACCCGATCGCATTACTCGATGGTTGACCATGGCTACTCCTGGACTTGGATCAGCAGTTTTGTGCCCCGAACGGCGATGGTCGCGTCAGGCGTGCGCACCTGGGCAGTGTCCGGTGCCAGTTTGACAATCTGCCCGGTGATGTAAGAAAACGTGCCCTTGATCATCCGCATGGCCAAGGCAAACCTGCCCTCCTTGGGGTCAAAGGCGTAGTCGTTCAGAGACAGTTCGCTACTGGAGCCAAGCGAGATGGTGGTGTCATCGGTGAGCACGATGCCCACGGCTCCAGGCTTTCCGGTACGGATCAGGTCGCCACGATAAAGGGCCGCGCCAGCGGCACCTGGCAAGGTGCTTCCACCGCGCTGGATGGATGCCGCTCCTTCCATATTCTGGATATGTCCGATCATCTCAGCGGCGGGTTGCTGGGCGATGGCTGGCGCAGAAACCAGGATCGCAACGAGAAAAACAC
>DAIDAS010000190.1 GCA_027310505.1 bacterium | reverse complement strand
GTGTGAAGCGCAGGGCCACGTCTGCTTCGCGCTTACTCAGGTCGAGCGTATCGAAAGCGATGTCATGCGCGATCACAACTTCGAGGGAGATATCGGGGTAGCGTTTGGAGAACTCAGCCAGATGCGGCATAAGAAGGTGTGTGCCCAACACATCGACCATCGTCACACGAATGTCACCGCTGAGTTGTTGGTCACGACCGACAATGCGCCGTTCAAGGCCGTGTATTTCATTCTCCATCTTCTCGGCGACCACCAACACCTCCTCGCCTGCAGCGGTGATGGCATATGCCCCCCGATACCCCCCATTACTTCACCAACCGAAGCTTGGCTGGCACGCACGCTGCGCTGTGCCTGCAAGCGTTTTCCGGGACTGGCTGGGTAACGGATTTCCCGTTTTGAATTCAAGTTCCTTGACAAGCGAGGCCGGTAATATCCGCGATATGTTCCAGAAAATCAGTTTTACCGCCTCATAGGACAGTGGATTGTTCTTTTGAGAATTGAGGAGGTAAGAGTGATTAGGCTTTCCTCTGTGATTGGAAGCATATTCTTCGACCATATTTGCAAGCCATTCGAATATCGGGATTTGCCGTACCGAGTCCACGGTTTTGATTCCTGGACTGCTATGTCTGCGATCGGTATCAGCGTCCTGGTGTTTTGCAATCCTGATCCAATAGACCTCTTGGTTGCGTCTTTTGTCGAATTCATTCCGAATAGGGCTTGCATTCAGATTGAGAAGTTCGCCACTCCTTAGCCCAAGGTATAAGAGCAAATTGAAGACCACATATACCCGCCATTTGGCCGAGTCGTTACGGAATGGATTTTTTGGATGAGCTGGGTCAAGCACCTCAACTAAGTGCTCAATGAGATTGATCGGAATAGATCTGATGGTTTCCTGAGTTTTCCTGGTACCGATTCTGAGTTGGCCGTACAGGGTTTCCAGGCTTCTAATCTTGGCTTCCGTTTCAAAAAAGCTCTGATAGCTCTGGGCGTTCTTCGATATCCAGAAAAGGCTATCCTTAAGGAATCTAAAAGCGGTTTCCCATTTCTTGCATGTCGCATCATTGATGGGCTGCTTATTCTGGAGGTGAATGAAGTAGGCTTCCAGAAGCTGGCCTAGCACTTTGATATCTATATTGGCAATTGCGTCATCGAGTACACCAGGATATTCAATATCATCTGAAAAGCAATAAAAGCCATCAAGATAACCCAGCTGCTTGAGCAGTGACGAATCCGCGAGTTCTGAGGACCGATAGAAGGACCAGATGGTTGACCAGTACCGAGGAAGATTGAGGTGATCCAGTGCAACCCAATGAATATTGGTATCGGAATATGAATCGTGGATGCGTATGACTGCCATCCAAGAATGGTAGCAATTTTTCTAATAAAATTCATGAGAAAAATAATGCATCACATTGTTTAATATAATTATATCACATCAATGCGTGGCTGAAATTTTACTCAGAATCAATCTTACATGAGATCTTGAATTGGATGTCAATGAGTATTAGTCATTGCATGGAAGAGTCATAGTGTTGCGTACCAAACGGTCGTTTCAGGGCATTTACGCAACACTAATGAAACTACCGTCGATTCGCATAATGTATAGGTATTACAATCCAGTATTGGCGCGGTTTCTGCGAGATTTCGTAATGGATTCCTTTGCATAATCAATGCTGAAATGATTTCCGCTCTCCTTTCCATAGTAATTTCGAACTATTCCTCTTTCAAGCAAAATATTGCGTATTACGCAGATACGATTTTCAAGCCCTTAGAAGCGTTTTTCCGAGGGTAGGGCATACCTACCCCTTGCCTAACCACTTTTGAGGGCTTGGGCAGCTCAAAAAGGACGTCACGGATAGGGAACTTGTGGAGGTCAGGGCCACGAGTGCCCGGTCGAACATCCAAAGGCCAGTCCACATACCAACGCGCTACGCGGGAAGCTTCTGGGGTCATGACAAGCGGCTTGTCCTTGAATCCACGAATACGGCCCTGAGACAGCAGGACACGTACCCGGCGCTGAGATACCCCCAAGAACTGCGCCACCTTTTTCACCGAGACATACATCGATCAATCCTCATTTCTAATCGGAACAGTTTCAAATGCCACCCCAAACCACTGACAAGCCAAGCCAGTCAAGGCAAGGCGGGAAATTAGCTTGAGCTTTTAGAGTCTCCCCCGTGAGAGTTTGTCCGGGTGTTACAACGAACCCGGACACAGATCGACTCGCTGCGCTCGATACCATCCCGACGATTTCACCTGGCGTTGTCGGCAGGGCGCGCAAGCACCTTTGACCAGGTGCAACCATCGCAGCACGCGGCACACCTGGGCGATCGGTCACCATTGCGTCTACATCGGCGGGGCTACGCCCCCCGATACCCCCCATTACTTGACAAGGCGCAGTGCAGGGGCGGGCACCCTCCGGGTGTCCGGCCCCTGCGATCTGACGGCCTCGGCCTTGCGTACCGATTCCTGCCAGTTCCGCGCCATGGCAAAGGTAAGCCACATGTACGACAGCAGCGCGGCGTCGAAGCCGCGGCGCTCCGGCGACCAGAGCTTGCCGCCACTGATCGACCAGCCCACCCATGCAGCGCCGGGCAGCTCGTAGCCGGTATGTATCCGCAGCAGCTTGTAGGCCGCATACGGGATGGCCGACTGGCCAGATTCCCAGAGCCGAACGGTGCGCTCGGTTACTCGCAGCAGACATGCGACCTCCCGCTGCGTGAGGCCAGCCATAAGGCGGGTTTCGTGAAACTTGTCATAGTCGATGGGCTTCCATGGTTTGCGCTTGTACCGTTTCCGCCGTCTCACCACTTCACCGGGGGCGGCAGCAGCTTGGCCGGCGGATAGATCCACCATTTCTTGGTCAAGGGATGCTTGCGAGCACCGAAAATCCGACCTTGCAGGCAGTACTTGCGGATAAGGTCTTCGGACAGGCCAAGGCGCTCAGCAAAAGCGCGTACAGAAACAGCTCCGGCCGGAGGGGGTGCATTGTCAGATGGCATCATGGCGGCGACCCTCGGCGTGCCCGGCGATGCAGGTGTCCGGCAGACCCATGAAGCGGTATTTCAGGTCTTCATACCGGGCGACTTCCTTGTCGTCGATCAGATCGCCATTGCTGACGATGTATTGATCGAGGGCATGGACCAACCGCCCGATTTCCTTGGAGGTGAGTTCCAGACGAAAAGACGCCTGCGGAATTGCCGGGGCCATCTGGCGCTTGTTCAAACTGCAATCGATTTCATGCATTTCAGATTCTCCTGAAGGGCAGAAACCGGCCGGAGCTGGGGGCAATACTATTCCGCGTTTCGCTCTCGGCTACTTCGCATAATGTATATTATGTTAAATTATAATTACATTCGGCTACCGCATCAAAAATTTCCTCTTCTGCAGCAGTCCGGCCAACTAATACTCGTACTTTATAGGAACTAATTTTGTGACTTTTATGTTTCGCAGGAAAGTCACAAAATTAGTTCCATGCTTGAACGCCCCTATAATCTTAGATTCTTATCAAAATTTAAGAAGCTGGAACACCAAAACAACAGCTTCGGCTTGCTGCTGTTTGAGCAGAGAAAGTTGACCAGTAAGCATTCCCAGTTTCTTTATGCTTGTGGCGTGCATCGACTGTGAGGCAGTGAGTGCCTTGTTCAACTACCCCAATTCCTTTCCTATTCTTATGGCATGCTGCCGCTCACGGTCAACCTCAATAAGAGATTTGGCTTCTAACGCCCTATAACGTCCCTCGGCTTTGGCTAAGGCCACGTTCACATTGTCCAAATCCTTACTAAAGCCTTGCCTAGCAGCTTCCAATGACCGCCCCAATTGCTCCCGTTCGTCCTGGGCAGTGCCTTATTCCGTTGGTAATTACTCTGGGCTTGCTTAAGTTCGGCTTCGGCGGCCTCGACCCCAGCATCTGTACGTTGATAGGCTTCTCTTGCGAGATGCGTATCATGAGTTATGGCATCTCGTGTGATTCCCACATTCAGTCGGGCTTGTTGCGTAGTCGTTTCGAGGGTTTGCAAACTCGCCAGAGCTTCTGCATAGCGGCTTTCTGCGGATGCCTGTTCCGCCTTGACCTGCTCTAATCTCGCCTCGATCTCAGCTGCAGCAATCCGTCCAAGGAACTCCCCGCCTGAACAGGCTGCCCTCCTGCACCGTCAGCGATTCCAGTTTCCCTGCCACCTTCGAACTTACGGTGATTTCTGTTCCCCTGACCTGTCCGCTCGCTTCCAGCATGTCTACCGTCTCATCTGGCTGCAAGAAATATAAGCTTGCAGATCCCCCGACAATAGCCAAGGACAGTCCGAGTAGCACCGCGTATTTTTTAAATTTCATTTCTAACCTCTGATGCTATTGGCTTGAAATTCCGCACACCATTAAGCGATTTAACCAACTTAAATGCAATCCCCATAGATAGCAGCAGTAGCAGGCTGGGTAACCACAGGAACTCTGATGAGAAGACTGCAAACATCCACCCCGCCAGCCCAGACCCTACGGCTTGCCCTAGACTATTAGCGGAAGTCTGCTTACCTAGCCCCAAGCCCGGGGCACTACCCGATGCCAACGCAGTGAAATATGCGAGGGAAGGAATCAGAAGGCCTGCACTGCCGGCAATCACCCCGAC
>DAIDAS010000184.1 GCA_027310505.1 bacterium | reverse complement strand
CGTCAGTGACGAGCGTGGTGGCCCCGGCGTTGGCGACGATGCCGGCAATGCGCCGCATGTGGTCTTCCAGTTGCGAAGGCCGTGCCGGAGGGTAGAGCAAAATCGACCTTGACACGGAAATGGCGGGCGAATTCCGGGTCGGCCTCCTGCAACTCGTAATAATCCTCGCGGGTACCGATCAGCACCAGCTTGACGTGCAGCTCCAGCGGTTCCGGCTCCAGCGTCGTGGTGGCCAGCTGGCCAAATGCCGCAGAAGGCTCCTCGATCTGCAGGCGACCGTTGCGCAGGAAGCGCTGCAGCTTCTCCCACGCCTGGGGATCGCGAATGACGTCACGCAGATGCAGCATCAGGAAACCGCCGTGCGCGCGCACCAGGTTACCGGCACGAATACGCATGAAGTCAGTAACCAGCACGCCGTTTTCGGCCTGGTATTCGATGCCGCCGAACAGGGAGCGGAACACCGGGTCGTTGTCGCAAATCGCCGGAGCCCCCTTCGACTCCGCATTGTCGACCAGCAGGTTGACCCGGTAACGCGCCAGCAGGCTTTCAATGCCAAGGCCGTCCGGTTCCTCGGTATGCCCCTGCGTGAACACCCCCAGAGAGGCGAGTACATCTTTCGCCAGTTGCCCGAGGTAAGCCGCGAACTTGGGCTCATCCACCACTTTTCCGGCAAGTGCTGCCCGAATGGCATCCACTTCACGCGCCACCAGCGGCTCGACCGCAGTTCTTTTCAACTGCGCCAGCTGCCGCTCCATCTCGCGTTCGATAGGGCGCACCTTTTCCAGATAACGGGCGATCTCGCTGCGCAGCTCCTGCTCCGCCTCTTCCAGCACCATGCGCTGATCGGCGGACATGGCCATCACCGCCTCCTCCTGCATGGCCTGGCCGTTCTTGTCCATCAACGTAAAGACGAGCCGCCCATCTTCACGGCGCAAGGCAAAGTGACGGCTGGCCGCGAACGTAGTCAGCTCGGCATAGGCCTTGTCCAGACCCTCCTGCAGGTTCTTCTTGATGCGATCGCTATCGCGACGCACGCCTTCTTCATCGAGCTTTTGGGGAATCTCTCGAGCCACATGATGGGAAAACTCTTCCAGCAACGTCCGCAACACCCGGCCCAGCCCTGGCTGCAACCGCAACGCAACAGGCCTCTCCGGTAGCTCGAAGTTGTACAGGAATACCAGATCAGGTGCCGCTTCGCGTCGGGAGGCGGCTTGCTGCATGGCATCGAGCATCAGTGTCGAACGGCCGCTGCCGGTTTCGCCGAGCACAAACAGGTTGTAACCCGGCTGATCGACAGCCAGGCCAAACTGTGCCGCCTTTTCGGCGCGCGACTGGCCTATCCATCCCGGCATCTCACCCAGGAGTTGCGAGGTATCGGCAAAACCCAGCGCAGCCGGGTCGGATTGAAGCGTCAACTCCGGGGGGCTTAATTCACGATCCATTAATGTTTCTCCATCCAGCGCTGTCTGGCCTCATCATCGCTGGCACGTGCCTCTACCCAACGCTCGCCTGTGCTGGTCTGTTCTTTTTTCCAGAATGGGGCTTCGGTCTTGAGGTAATCCATGATGAATTCGCATGCGGCGAAGGCCTCGTCACGATGAGCGCCTGAAACGAGGACCAGCACGATCTGGTCGAGAGGTTTCAGTTCCCCGATACGGTGGATCACCAGCGCGTCGAAGATATCCCAACGCTCCCCAGCCTGTTGAATAATGCGCTCCAGCGCCTTTTCCGTCATGCCCGGATAATGTTCCAGGGTCATGGTCGAAATGTCGGCGCCTTCGCTAAGGTCGCGCACCTGGCCGATAAACGCAGCGACAGCCCCGGTGTCCGGACGTGACAGCCGCAGCCGGGTGATTTCAGCCCCGGCATCGAAATCCTCAGTCTGTACGCGAACGGCCATCAGCCCCCCGTCACCGGCGGGAAGAAGGCGATTTCGTCGCCGTCCTTGAATGTTGCCGTATTGGGTACCAGTTCCTGATTGATGGCGGCGCGCAGCGGGCGGCTTCCGGCAAACTCCTGCTGCCACGCGCCGCCTCTGGCCGCAAGCCAAGCCATCAAGCCGTTCATATCGACCACCGCTTCAGGAGGCGAAATGTCTTCCTGCGCGACGCCAACGGCCTCGCGCAAGCGCGCAAAATACAGCACCTTGAGCATCAAAGCTCCAGGTCTTCGTCCGTTACCGGCCCGCGCTGCCCGCTGATCGCCTGCATCATCAGCAGCATGGCCTTCTGCTTGGTATCCTCGTCCTCCATCGCTTTCGAACTGAAGGTGATGCCGAACTTGGATGAGTATTGCTGAATCAGCATGATCAGCATGCTTTCGTCTTCCATCTTTTACCTCAGGATATCAAGTTAACCACGGAGATCAGAGCTCCTCGTCTGACAACGGCAATGTGGGAGCCACGTGCTCCCCCTGCAACTCCACCGCCTCGATTGCGGCAAAACGCCGACTGATTTTCTGGCTGGTCGTATGCACCTCTTGCACATCATCGTTAGCCTGACGGATGTGATCAGCCAGTTTTTTCATGCGCGTGTCAAAGCGCCCGAATTCCTTGCCCAGCTTGCCCAGTTCATCCTTGATGATATGCACCTGCTTGCGCGTTTCCACGTCTTTGAGCACGGCGCGGGCGGTGTTGAGCACGGCCATCAGCGTGGTGGGCGACACCACCCACACGCGCCTGCTCATGGCGTAATCCACCACGTCGGCGTGGTAAGCGTGGATTTCGGCAAACACCGCCTCAGCAGGCACGAACATCACCGCGCCATCCGAAGTGACGTTGGAGATGATGTATTTGGCAGCAATATCGTCGATATGTTTCTTGACGTCAGCCTTGAACTGCTTTTGTGCCAACGCACGCTCGGCCTCGGACAAAGCGGTTTCGAACATGCGATGATAGTTTTCAAGCGGGAACTTGGAATCCACGGCCACCATGCCGGTAGGTTCCGGCAGAAACAGCGCGCAATCCACGCGCGTGCCGTTGGGCAGGCAATGCTGCATTTCAAAGGCAGTCACCGGCAGGATATTGCGGACCAAGGCCTCCAGCTGCACCTCGCCAAACGCGCCGCGTGATCGCTTGTCACCCAGCAGTTCCTGCAAGCTGACGACATTGGTGGTCAACCCGTCGATCTTCTTCTGCGCTTCATCGATGGTCGCCAGGCGCGCCATCACGCTGACAAAGGTTTCATTGGTCTTCTTGAACCCTTCGTCGAGCCGCTCGCTGACCTTGCCGCCGATCTGCTCCAGGCGGCCATCCACGGTCTTGGTCAGCGCCTCGATGCTGGCGGTGAGTTGCAAGGTGGCGTGGCGCATGGTGGCCTGGATCAGTTCCTGCTCGGCCTTGCCCTGTTCCGACAACGTCAGGTGCATCTTTTCCAGCACCTGCTCGCGCGTAGCCGCCAGGCCCTCGGCCTGCGAAAGCTGCAGCGACTGCATGGCATCGCGCGTCGTCTTGAGTTCCTGCGCCACTGCCGCCCGCAACCGTTCGGTCGACTCGCCCGATGCCGCATTGAGACGGTCGCCCAGTTTGTTGAGGCCATCGTGCAGATCATGCAGCATGGCGCGATGCTTGTCTTCCAGCTGTGTCCGCAGCTCGGGCAGCACGCCCTGTTGCTGCCGGGAGCGGAGCAACATCCATATCTGCACCGCAAGGCACAGGCACAAAATCAGCAATATTAGGGTATCAAGCATCAAGTATTCTTTCTTTCTGCCGATTATAACTTATGCAC
>DAIDAS010000166.1 GCA_027310505.1 bacterium | reverse complement strand
CGCCCAAGCCGAGTGACGAGGCGACGCCGCTCAATGTGGCCTCCTTGACCAAATGGGCGCGCAGACGACTCAGATCACCTTCCGGCAAGCGGGAGAAACGTTCATACAGCAGGGCGGCGACCACGCAATTGAGCACGCTGTCGCCGAGGAATTCCAACCGCTCGTTATTGAGCGAACTGTGACTGCGGTGAGTCAGCGCCTGCGCCAGCAAAGCCTCGGTTTTGAAATCGTGGCCAATCAGGCGCACCAGTCCGGCCAACGATGTCATGAATCACTCTTAACTTGCAGCGCCCGAGGCCTTCACGCCGTTTTTAGCAGTCGAAGCCGAAAAATTCATCAAGGCGCTGATATTGGCCACCAGCGGCACAGCCACTTCATATTCGACAGACACGGTCGTTCCGGAGTCGCTCCGCTGAATCACGAGGTCAGAAGGCTTAATGCTCTGGATCTGGTCGATTTCCATGGTTTTCTCCATCATCGCCCGGATATCTCCATCGGTCATGGAACTGAGCGACGGCTCATTACCGATGCGGTTGATGGCCTTCTTGATGGTGAAGTATTCGGTGTATGCAGGGAATAACAGCATGACGAGCAAGGCCACAACAATGATGGGGCCAACCGTGAAGACCAGACCCCAGAATGTAAATCCTTTTTGTTTGTGCATGGTGCGCTCCTATTTGATGGTGTCGCCAATTCTGCCGAAATTATCGAAATTCCACCAGATCATGAAAGCCTTGCCCACGATGTTATTTTCAGGGACGAAGCCCCAGAAGCGGCTATCGTTGCTATTGTCGCGATTGTCGCCCATCATGAAGTAGTGCCCTTCAGGCACCACGACCTCGCCATCGATGGCAGGCGCGTCCGGCACCAGCAAAATATCGTGCCTGTGCCCGCCCAGGTTTTCCTTGTAGCGCGTGGCCGTGACCTGGTTCAGGCCTGGCGCCACATAGCTGTAGTCGCCGTCGGGGGCCACTTCCAGGGGCTGCCCGTTGATGTACAAATGCTTCTCGCGATATTCGATGCGATCCCCCGGCACCCCGACCACGCGCTTGATGTAATCGAGCGACGGATCCTTGGGGTAATGAAACACCATCACTTCGCCGCGCCGGGGGTGGTTCATTTCATAAAAAGTGTTGTTCAGAATCGGCACGCGTAACCCGTAGGTATGCTTGTTGACCAGAATGAAGTCGCCCACCAGCAGCGTCGGCATCATGGAACCGGAGGGAATCTTGAACGGTTCGACCAGAAACGAGCGGATCAGAAATACCGCCAGAATCACCGGGAAGAAGCTCTTGGAGTATTCCACCAGCACCGGCTCGGCGGCGCCTTCCGCGCGGCGCTTGCGCAGGATCACGATGTCTAGCAGCCACACCAGACCGGTAAACAGCAGGATCGCCACCATAAACAAGGCAAACATCATTTGTCTTCAACCCTCAAAATCGCCAGGAATGCTTCCTGTGGAATTTCCACGTTACCCACCTGCTTCATGCGCTTCTTACCTTCTTTCTGCTTTTCAAGCAGCTTTTTCTTACGGGTAATATCACCACCATAACATTTTGCCAGCACATTCTTACGCATGGCTTTCACCGTTTCGCGCGCAATGATGTTGGCACCGATCGACGCCTGGATCGCAATATCAAACATCTGGCGCGGGATCAATTCGCGCATCTTGCTGCAAAGTTCGCGCCCACGGTACTGGCTGTTGGCACGATGCACGATCAGCGACAGGGCATCGACGCGCTCGCCGTTCACCATGATATCCAGTTTCACCAGATCGGCCGCGCGGAATTCCAGGAACTCGTAATCCATCGACGCATAACCGCGCGAGACCGATTTGAGCTTGTCGAAGAAATCCAGCACCACTTCGTTTAATGGCATCTCATAAGTCAGCATCACCTGCCGCCCCATGTACTGCATGTTTCGTTGCACGCCGCGCTTGCCGTTGCACAGGGTCATCACCGGGCCGACATATTCCTGCGGCATCAGCAGGTTGACCGTGATGATGGGCTCGCGGATTTCTTCCACGCGCGAAGGCTCGGGCAGGCGCGAGGGATTCTCGATCTGCAGCACATCGCCATTTTTCATCAACAGTTCATAGACCACCGTCGGTGCCGTGGTGATCAGATCCATGTTGTATTCGCGCTCCAGGCGCTCCTGCACGATCTCCATGTGCAGCAACCCCAGGAAGCCGCAGCGGAAGCCGAAGCCCAGCGCAGTCGAGTTTTCAGGCTCGAACTGCAGGGAGGCATCGTTCAGGCGCAGTTTTTCCAGCGCATCGCGCAAGGCTTCGAACTGGTTGGATTCTACCGGGTACAGGCCGGCGAACACCTGCGGCTTGATTTCCTGGAAGCCCGGCAGCGGCTCTGCTGCCGGCTTGTTGGCCAGCGTGACCGTATCGCCCACCTTGGCGCTCATCAGTTCCTTGATGCCGGCGATCACGAAGCCGACCTGCCCGGCAGACAGGCTCTCGC
>DAIDAS010000165.1 GCA_027310505.1 bacterium | reverse complement strand
TTTTGGAACCAGCGTTGCGGATTCGTTGCGCGTTCACTCGGACAATCTGCGCACAAAGCGCAGGCTGCGGGCAGAGGAGGCGGCCGCAAAAATACCGCTCAAGTTACTGTTCCCACTGATTTTCTTTATTTTCCCATCATTGCTGTTGGTGTTGCTGGGGCCGGCGATCATTTCAATTAATCGTGTGTTGTTGCCAGCATTGGCTGGTGGCGCTGGCAACTAGCCTATTTTCCGTAGAGGTGCATGATGATCAACAAGAGAATTCTACCGGTCGCGTGTTGTGTCTCGCTGCTTGCCGGTTGCGCATCCAATCAGCCGGCTGGCGGCGATCCATGGGCAGTGAGTGCAAAAGCTGCGAGTGACAACCCGGCGGCGATGTATCAGCTCGGCAGATATTACCAGGGGCAGAATCGTTATCAGCTGGCGATCGACGCTTACCAGAGGGCGCTTGCGGCAGATGCCGGCTATGTGGAGGCGCGCAACGGATTGGGGGTTGTTTACTCAAGGCAGGGTCAATACGCCGAGGCGATCGAAGCCTTCAATGCTGCCTTGCAACAGGCCCCCGATGCCGCGCACATCTACAGCAATCTCGGATACACCTATTATTTGCAAGGGAACTATAACGACGCGATTGCCGCGCTGCGAAAGGCTGTTGAATTGAATCCATCCAATCAGCGCGCGCTCAATAACCTTGGGATGGCATATGCCAAGGTGGGGCAGGCCGAAGATTCAAAGCAGGTGTTCGCCAAGGCTGAGAGTGTGGCAACATCCGTCCCTGTCGAGGGTGAACCCGTTGCGCAGGCTTCTGCAATGCAGCCGTCCCCCGCGGTGATCCCGGTTGAAAATAATCGCGTGACATTGGTACAACTATCGCCAAGCGTCTACGAGCTCCGCGATCAGCGACGCGTCGAACCGATGCCGGCGCGTACTGTCGGGGATGCTCTGCTTCCCGTGGAGAAAATCCGGATCGAGGTGGCCAATGGCAATGGTGTGCTGGGCATGGCGTAAAGAGTTGGGCAGTTCCTGCGCAGCCTCGGGTACCCGGCTGTGCGGCTGACAAACCAGAAGCCGTTCCGGGTGCAGACAACCCAGATTCAATATCGGGAGGGATATGAGGCCGCAGCGAAGCGGCTGCAGGATGGCCTGCCGATGCGGCCGGAACTCGTGCAGTCCAGGGATCTGCGTTCGGACATCATGCTCCGTCTGGTGCTGGGCGCGGATGCCGTCGGTCATATGGGCGATCTTGGCCATGCAAAGTAGTGACGTTACGCGCGGGGCGGTTTGGTAATTGGATTGTTTGTAGTGCTGGAAGTACCTTGATTGTTAATTTTGAAGAAGGGAGTATGTGATGGCTGATCTGAAACATATTATCGAACCGGAAAGACAGGGGCTGTGGATTGCGGCCACTTTTATTATCGCGCTGCTGGCGCTGGTGTTGGCAATTATCGGTATTCAACGTGCCGATGAGCTGACCGATATCACGCAAACTGAAGTGGTTCTTCTGAACAAGAAAATAGCCGGGGGCGGTAAAGTTGAAAGCGCGCCTGCCCCTGCGGCTGCTGGACAACAACAGAAATAACGTACCAGGGCATACGGTTCATCTTGTTTTCGAACGGAACGTAGATGCTTACTGGCCCGTACGCAAACTGATGGATCGCAGGAACAAATGGGCAGCCGCTAAGCGGCTGCCCATTTGTTTGGGCGAACGAGGTTAACCTGCGCCCCACGATTGGACCGGGTAATGCCACGCTGGCACCGGAGGGGTTATCATCGCATCCAAGCGGCTGGGCAAAGACTGACGCGGCTTGCACGGGGGCGTGAATTGACAAGATAAAGCTTTGTGCGTATCTTGAGAGAGTTAAGTTTTCGCCGGTCAGCGCTCTTTGAGTGCTGCGTTCGGGTAGTGCATGTAACCTTGCGCCTTGTTGGTTCAAGATTTTCAAAATAAATGATTTTTAGGTTTTGTGTCGGCGATTTCTAGATTGTCGCCGTCAGCACCATAAAAATTCAGCCAGGATAAACTGGGTATTAGCGTGCTGGAAAATTACTTTCCGATTCTGCTGTTCATTCTCGTCGGCCTCGGCGTCGGCGTTGCCCCTATAATTCTTGGCAAGGTGGTGGCTCCTCACCGCCCTGATAGCGAAAAAAACTCCCCTTACGAATGTGGCTTCGAGGCTTTCGAAGACGCGCGAATGAAATTCGACGTGCGCTATTACCTCGTCGCTATTCTTTTTATCCTGTTTGACCTTGAGATCGCCTTTCTTTTCCCGTGGGCGGTTGTGATCAAGGAAATCGGTCTGTTCGGTTTTGTCTCCATGATGGTGTTCCTTGGCATCCTTGTGGTGGGGTTTGTCTATGAATGGATGAAGGGGGCGCTGGAATGGGAGTAGCGTCATGAGTATCGAGGGCGTTCTGGAAAAAGGCTTCGTCACCACGAGCCTGGATACTGTCATCAACTACACCCGAACCGGCTCGCTGTGGCCCATGACTTTCGGTCTTGCCTGCTGTGCGGTAGAGATGATGCATGCCGGTGCCTCGCGTTATGACCTCGATCGCTTCGGCATCGTGTTTCGTCCCAGCCCGCGCCAATCCGACGTGATGATCGTCGCCGGCACGCTGGTCAACAAGATGGCGCCGGCGTTGCGCAAGGTCTACGACCAGATGGCCGAGCCGCGCTGGGTGATTTCCATGGGGTCGTGCGCCAACGGCGGCGGCTACTACCATTACTCTTATGCGGTGGTGCGCGGTTGCGACCGCATCGTGCCGGTGGATGTCTATGTGCCGGGCTGTCCGCCTACAGCCGAGGCGCTGCTGTACGGCATCATCCAGTTGCAGAACAAGATCAAGCGTACCAACACGATAGCCAGGTAAAACAACATCATGACACGCCTGGAAAAGCTCTCTGAAAGCCTGAAGTCTGCCCTTGGCGACCAGTTGGTCGCCCTGAAGGTGCATGTGGGCGAAATCACGATTGAGGCACGCGCGGCCGATTTGGTTGCGGTGTGTAGCCTGTTGCGTGACCATGCCGATCTGAAATTCGAGCAGTTGGTCGACCTGTGCGGCATCGATTACAGCCAGTATGGCGAAGGTACGTGGGAAGGGCGGCGGTACGCCGTGGTGTATCACCTGCTGTCGGTGTCCCTCAACCAGCGCGTGCGTCTCAAGGTGTTTGCTGCGGATGACGATTTCCCGGTGCTGGCTTCGGTGGTGGATGTCTGGGCGGCAGCCAACTGGTTCGAGCGCGAGGCGTTCGACCTGTTCGGGCTGATGTTCGACGGGCATCCGGATCTGCGCCGCATCCTTACCGACTACGGCTTCGTTGGCCACCCGTTCAGGAAAGATTTCCCGATGATCGGTAATGTCGAGATGCGCTACGACCCGGATCAGCAGCGCGTGATCTATCAACCGGTTTCTATCGACGAGCGCAACAACGTCCCAAGAATCATTCGCGACGAAGGCTTCCATCATGGCTGAGATTCGTAACTACACCATGAATTTTGGTCCGCAGCACCCGGCAGCGCACGGCGTGCTGCGCCTGGTGCTGGAGCTGGACGGCGAGGTCATCGAGCGCGCCGACCCGCATATCGGTCTGCTGCATCGCGGTACCGAAAAGCTGGCGGAAAACCGCACATTCCTGCAATCCGTGCCTTACATGGATCGCCTGGACTACGTGTCCATGATGTCCAACGAGCATGCCTACGTGATGGCGATCGAAAAGCTCATGGGCATCGAGGTGCCGGAGCGCGCGCAGTACATTCGCGTCATGTTCGACGAAATCACGCGCATCCTGAATCACCTGCTGTGGCTGGGTGCCCATGCGCTGGACGTGGGCGCCATGACGGTATTCCTGTATGCCTTCCGCGAGCGCGAGGATCTGTTCGACGTCTACGAAGCCGTATCCGGTGCTCGCATGCATGCGGCCTATTACCGTCCGGGCGGCGTTTATCGCGACCTGCCGGATCGCATGCCGCAGTATCAGGAAAACAGCTTCCGCTCCAAGGATGACATCAGGGCGCTGAACGAAAACCGCCAGGGCTCCGTGCTGGATTTCATCGAGGACTTCACCAATCGGTTCCCCGGTTATGTGGACGAGTACGAAACCCTGCTCACCGATAACCGCATCTGGAAGCAGCGCACCGTCGGCATCGGCGTGGTATCGCCGGAACGCGCGCTGTCGCTCGGGCTGACCGGCCCCATGTTGCGCGGCTCCGGTTTTGCCTGGGACCTGCGCAAGAAGCAGCCATATGAAGTGTACGACCGCCTCGATTTCGATATCCCGGTCGGCGTCAATGGCGATTCCTACGACCGCTACCTGGTGCGCATCGAAGAGTTCCGCCAGTCCAACCGTATCATCAAGCAATGCATCGACTGGTTGCGCAAGAATCCGGGCCCGGTTATCACGAGTGATACCAAGGTGGCGCCGCCATCGCGTGAAGGCATGAAGCAGGACATGGAAGCGCTGATCCATCACTTCAAGCTGTTTACCGAAGGCTTTCACGTGCCGGCCGGCGAGGCCTACGCCGCTGTGGAGCATCCCAAGGGCGAATTCGGCATCTACCTGGTGTCGGACGGCGCCAACAAGCCTTACCGCCTCAAGATTCGCGCCCCCGGCTTTGCCCACCTGGCGGCGCTGGACGAAATGACGCGCGGCCACATGATCGCCGACCTGGTCGCGATTATTGGCACGCAGGATATTGTTTTTTGAGAGATTGACCGCTGATGCTATCCCCGGAATCCCTCGCCAGGATCGACAAGGAACTCACCAAGTATCCTGAAGATCATCGTCAGTCAGCGGTCATGTCGGCTTTGCGCATCGCGCAGGATGAACTGGGCTGGCTGTCCAAGGACACCATCGCCTTCATCGCCGATTATCTGCGTATCCCGGCGATTGCCGCACTGGAGGTGGCGACGTTCTACAATATGTATGAACTGGAGCCGGTCGGGCAGCACAAGATCACGGTGTGCACCAATATCTCCTGCATGCTGCGTGGTTCGGATGAGATCGTCGAACATCTGGAGGCCCGACTTGGCATCCACATGGGCGAAACCACGCCGGACGGCAAATTCACCATCAAGGAAGGCGAGTGCATGGGCTGCTGCGGCGGCGCTCCGCTATTCCATATCAACAACAAGCAGATGTGCGAAAACCTGACACCTGAAAAAGTCGACCAGATTCTCGAGGGGCTGAAGTAATGGCGAACGAAGTCTGCTTCCGCACCCTGAGTCTGCCCAACCCGGGCTCGCTGGAAACCTACCGCAGTATCGGCGGCTATGACACGCTGAAGCGCGTCGTCACGGAGAAGGTGCCAGCCACCGAAATCATCAACCAGGTCAAGATCTCCGGATTGCGCGGGCGCGGCGGCGCCGGGTTCCCGACCGGGCTCAAGTGGAGCTTCATGCCGCGCTACTACGACGGCACCAAGTATCTGGTCTGCAATACCGACGAGGGCGAGCCGGGCACGTTCAAGGATCGCGACATCATCCGCTACAACCCGCACCAGTTGATCGAGGGCATGGCGATCGCTGCCTATACGCTGGGTGCGCGCGTCGGCTATAACTACATCCATGGCGAAATCTGGGAGGACTATGTCTTCTTCGAGAAGGCGCTGGATGATGCGCGTACAGCCGGGTTCCTGGGTGAAAACCTGTTCGGCACCAATTTCAGCTTCGATCTGCACGCCCACCACGGTTACGGCGCCTACATCTGCGGCGAAGAAACCGCACTGATCGAATCAATCGAAGGCAAGAAGGGGCAGCCGCGCTTCAAGCCGCCGTTCCCGGCCAGCTTCGGCGTGTACGGCAAGCCGACCAACGTCAACAATACCGAATCCTATGCCTCGATCCCGTTCATCCTGCAGCACGGTGGGCAGGCATTCCAGGATCTGGGCGTGACTAACTCCGGCGGCACCAAGATTTTTGCCGTGTCCGGCCATGTCGAGAGGCCGGGTAACTACGAAGTGAACATGGGCACACCGTTCCCGGATCTGCTGGCCCTTGCAGGCGGCATCTGGCGAGGGCGCCAGCTGAAAGCGGTCATTCCTGGCGGCCCGTCGACGGCGGTGATGCCGGCGGCGGCGATCATGGGCGCGACCATGGATTACGACGGACTGTCCAAGGCTGGTTCCAGCTTGGGGGCCGGTTCGGTGATCGTCATGGACGACTCGACCTGCATGGTGCAGACAC
>DAIDAS010000160.1 GCA_027310505.1 bacterium | reverse complement strand
GCGAGAGCTTTTTCATCGATCACGGCACCGGCGTGGTCATCGGCGAAACCACCATTATCGGCCGCCATGTGCGGCTGTATCAGGCTGTCACCCTCGGGGCCAAACGCTTTGCTGTCGAAGATGACGGCACCTTGGTCAAGGGCAATGCGCGCCACCCGATTGTCGAGGACGATGTAGTGATCTATGCCGGAGCCACCATCCTGGGCCGCATCACCATCGGCCGGGGTTCCGTCATCGGCGGCAATGTATGGGTAACGCATTCCGTATCGCCCAACAGCATCATCACCCAGGGAAAATCGCAAGGCTGATCACCGTTCCACCATGAAAAAGCGCTAAACTACCTCTATCTCATCGCCCACCAGACACACTGGCGGCATCGAATCCCAAGCATTCAGCGAACTGACCAGACCACTGGAAGGGAGCAAGAACCCTGACAGAGGAACCACCATGGCAGATATCCATGAAGCACAAACCGCACTGGGCGATGTCGCTGCCCGCACATTAGCCAACGCCACCAAGACGCGGCCGATGATGTCCACCATCACGCCGCGCTGGCTGCCCCACCTGTTGAACTGGGTGCCGGTCGAAGCCGGCATCTATCGCGTCAACAAGGTCAAGGACGCTTCCAAAGTCATTGTCGACTGCTCGCAGCGCGACGAGCGCGAACTGCCCGCCACCTACGTCGATTACGAAGAATGGGGCCGCGAATACATGCTCTCCGCGGTCAACACCGTGCTGGATGTGCACAGCCGCGTGGCCGACCTGTACAGCAGCCCATTCGATCAGACCGGCGAGCAACTGCGCCTGATCGTCGAGACCATCAAGGAGCGCCAGGAAGGCGAACTGATCAACAACAAGGAATACGGCCTGCTCAACAATGTTGCGAAAGAGCAGCGCATCAAGACCCGTACTGGCGCACCGACCCCGGACGATCTAGACGAACTGCTGTCCAAGGTGTGGAAAGAACCCGGTTTCTTCCTGGCGCACCCGAAAGCCATTGCCGCCTTTGGCCGTGAATGCACCCGCCGCGGCGTGCCTCCCCCCACCGTTTCCCTGTTCGGCTCGCAGTTCCTGACCTGGCGAGGCGTGCCGCTAATTCCGTGCGACAAGATCGGCATCAACAAGGACAACAAAACCAGCATTATCCTGCTGCGCACCGGTGAAAGCCGGCAGGGCGTGGTCGGCCTGTACCAGCCCAACCTGCAGGGCGAACAGAGCCCGGGGCTGTCAGTACGCTTCATGGGCATCAACCACAAGGCCATCGCCTCCTACCTGGTCTCACTCTATTGCTCGCTTGCGGTGCTGACCGACGACGCACTGGCCGTGCTGGATGACGTGCAGGTGGACAAGTACCATGAGTACAAGTGATCTGGTTGCCTATCCCGACCTTGCCGCACTAGGGCTACCGGAGGAAACGTCCCTGTCCAGGTTGGCCAGCCAGCTTTACAGCACCCCGCCGGCCGGCTCCACCTGGAGCCAGGCCGATGAGGCCGCTGCGCCCTATTACTTTCTGGAATACGCCAGGGTAGAACAACCCAGCGTGGTGGTCCCGGGACAGTTGCAGGAAACGTCACAGCTGGACAGCTACACGCCGCCGCAGGGATTCGACGTGGAGCTGGTTCGCCGCGATTTCCCTATCCTGGGGGAGCGCGTCAACGGGCGCCCGCTGATCTGGCTGGACAATGCGGCTACCACGCAGAAGCCGCGCGCGGTGATCGAGCGTCTGGCGCAGTTCTACGAACACGAGAACTCCAACATCCACCGCGCCGTGCATGAACTGGCTGCGCGTG
>DAIDAS010000157.1 GCA_027310505.1 bacterium | reverse complement strand
GCTTGGGTCAGGTTGAGTGCAAGCAGTTCCTGAATGGCCGGCTCGTCTTCAACGACGAGGATATTAGCGGGCATGTCAACGTCCTTTCACTGATCAGGTAGCGTGCACTATATGACATAAACATGAAGATTTTATGACAACCTGCGAAGCACATCACCTGCCATCATCAACCCAAAGCTGGCTGTCACGCACATCGACGAGCCGAATCCGGCGCAGCTGAGTCCGGCCAGCGCCGCCTCCCCCGGCTCGCATGCCGCTTCCGGGCGCCGCAAGGGTTCGGTGGAGTATACACAGTCCACGCCAAACTTTTTCTTCGGATCTTTGGGGAAGCCATACTCCCGGCGCAACAGCGTGCGCACTCGGGAAAGCAAGGGATCCTGTACCGTGCGGGACAGGTCAGCCAGTTGCACCCGGCCAGAGTCGATACGCCCGCCCGCACCGCCGGAAGCGATGATCTTTACTTTGTGGCGCCGGCACCATGCGATCATGGAAGCCTTGACCCGGGCACTGTCGATGGCGTCGATGACGAAATCGTAATCGCGCCCCAGCATGGCATCGAGATTGTCCAGCGTGACGAAATCCTCGATCTGCGTGACTTCGCAGCGCGGGTTGATGGCGCGAATACGCTCGGCCATGGCGGTCACTTTGGCTTTGCCGAACTCATCGCCAAGGGCGTGAATCTGGCGGTTGACGTTGGATTCGGCAACATTATCCAGATCGATCAGCGTGATGCGTCCCACCGCGCTGCGCGCCAATGCCTCCGCCACCCAGGAACCGACACCGCCAACACCAACAACGCAGATATGCGCTTGCTGAAATCGCTCGAACGCCGCAGCGCCATAGAGTCGCCGGACACCGCCGAAGCGCCGCTCGAAATCGGCGTCCTGCATCATGCTTCCAGTACGACGAATGCGACAGCAAGCGCCTTCTCGTCACTGATCGAAAGGTGGCAGGCACGGATGCCGCGGGTATCCAGATACGCCTGCAATTCTTCGGCAAGATCGAAGACGGGTTTACCGAGATCGTCGTGGGCAACGCCGATATTCTGGAAGACCGCAGGGGCACGCAAGCCGGTGCCAAGCGCCTTGGCAAAGGCTTCTTTGGCTGCAAACCGTTTGGAAAGAAAGCGCGGCTGGGTTTGCGACTGCTTGAAGGACAGCCATTCTGACTCTGTCAGGATACGCTGGGCAAAGGCTTCGCCAAACCTGGCAAGGGAATCCTCAATGCGGGAAACTTCGACGATATCCGTGCCGATGCCGAAAATCATGGGGGAACCTGACAGTTACCGGCGCGCAGCCAGCATCAGCGCCTTCATCTCGCGCACAGCATTCTCCCAGCCGACAAACAGCGCATGGGCGACAATGGCGTGGCCGATATTCAACTCCTCCACGCCCGGGAGAACCGCAATCTGCTGCACATTATGGTAATGCAGGCCGTGGCCGGCGTTGACATGCAGGCCGCGAGAAACGCCATGCACCACGGCATTCCTGATGCGGCTGAGTTCAGCCGTGGCCTCTTGTTCAGACTCGGCGTCGGCAAAAGCGCCGGTGTGCAACTCCACGACCGGGGCGCCAGCGGCCTTGGCTGCGTCCAATTGCAGCTCGTCCGGATCGATGAACAGGGAAACGCGGATGCCGGCATCGCCGAGCCGCTGACAGGCCGCCTGTACTTTCTCGAAATTGCCGACCACGTCCAGACCGCCTTCGGTCGTCAATTCCTCGCGACGTTCCGGCACCAGGCAGGCGTTATGTGGCTTGACCTGCAAGGCAATCGCGACCATTTCGTCCGTGACTGCCATTTCCAGATTCATGCGCGTCTGCAGCAGACTGCGCAGGATATGCACGTCGACATCCTGAATATGGCGGCGATCTTCGCGCAAATGCAGGGTAATAAGATCGGCGCCGGCCTGTTCCGCAAGCAACGCGGCCTGCACCACGCTGGGATAGCGCGTCCCGCGCTGTTGTCGCAGGGTGGCGACATGATCGATGTTGACGCCCAAACGAATCATAATTCTTGTAAGTCCATTAAAAGTTGCCGGGTATATAGTGGCTTTTCACCGAGATAATGCGCCAGCAGCGTGCGCATCAGTTGCTTGCTTTGTTGTTGCGTGACGGGGTCGGTATAGTCTTCGCACGCCATGTCCAGCAACGTTTTCCCGGCTAATTGTACACCGATTTCCCCGTCGCTTTCCGGCAGCGCACCCCGCTCGGCAACGTAGCAATAGACAGTTTCCGGGACGATGTGCACCCCACCCACATCTTCCGTCAGGGGCAGCGCATAGCCGAGTTGCTGCAACAATCGCAGCTCGAAACGACGCAAGGTTGACGGCGCGTCGGCACCTGCAGCAAGCACGCGTAGCGTCTCTGTGTAATATTGAAACAGGGCCTCGTGCGCATCTTCCCGCGGTAGCAGGCGCAGCAGCAGTTCGTTGAGATAAAAACCGCACATCAGGGCTTCGCCGTTCAGCAACAACAGGCCCTCGCCCCATTCCAGCGAGTGCAGATTACGCAATTCGGACTTGCCCGACCACGTGGCCAGCAACGGTTGAAACGATTGCAGCATGCCACGCATCGCCGAGCGCGGACGGCGGGCACCCTTGGCTACGGCCGCAACGCGCCCGAAATCGCGGCTGAACAGTTCGACAACGAGGCTGGTTTCCTTGAACGGGTAGGTGTGCAGCACGAAGACCGGCTGCTGGTCCTGGCGGGCAATACTACCGGCGGCCATTTAGTACCCGAGACTTTTCAGCGCCCGCTCGTCGTCAGCCCAGCCGCCACGCACCTTGACCCAGGTTTCCAGCCACACCTTGCCGCCGAACAGGTTTTCCATGTCCTGGCGCGCTTCGGTGGAAATGCGCTTGAGCTTCTCGCCACCCTTGCCGATCAGGATCGGCTTCTGGCCTTCCTTGTCGACGATAATGGCGGCGTGGATGCGACGCAGGCCGCCTTCCTGTTCGAACTTCTCGATTTCAACGGCAATCGAGTACGGCAGTTCCTCACCCAGCAGGCGGAACACCTTTTCGCGCAGGATTTCGGCCGCAAGAAAACGTTCATTACGGTCGGTCAACTCATCCTCGCCATAAATGGCGGGTTGCTCCGGCAAATGGCGGCGGATGGCGGCGAGCAAGTCTTCCAGGTTCAGGCTGCGCTTGGCGCTTACCGGCACGATGTCGGCGAAATTGAATGCGGCTGCATGCTGCTGAATGTAGGGTAGCAACTCCCCCTTGTCTTCCAGCAGGTCAGACTTGTTGACCACCAGCAGCACCGGTGTCCGCGCAGGCAGAATTTCCAGCACCTTGCGGTCGGCTTCGCCGAAACGGGTGGCTTCCACCACGAACAGGATGACGTCCACCTCGGACAGCACCTGCTTGACGGTACGATTCATGCCGCGGTTAAGCGCGTTGATGTGGCGTAACTGGAAACCCGGTGTATCAACAAACAGGAACTGCGCATCCTCCGTGGTATGAATCCCCAGCAGGCGGTGGCGCGTGGTCTGCGCCTTGCGCGAAGTAATGCTGAGCTTGGCCCCCAGAATATGGTTGAGCAGAGTCGATTTGCCGACATTGGGGCGGCCGACGATGGCAATGGTGCCGCAGTGGAAGCTTTTTTCAGATGGTTCGGTGTTCATTGAGTGGCCTTCTGGTATGCAAGTTCGGCCGCTTGCTGTTCGGCAATGCGGCGGCTGCCGCCTTCTCCCTGCGCCCGCACGTTCAGCGCCGGGATGCGGCATTCGACACGGAACGTCTGACAATGCGCTTCGCCCTCGGTTGCAAGCAGCAAATATTCCGGCAGTGCCAGCTTGCGCCCTTGCAGATACTCCTGCAACAAGGTCTTGGGATCCTTGCCTATGGATTTAGGATCGAGATTTTCCAGCAATGGCGCATACAGGCGGGTCACCACGCCACGCGCCGCCTCGAATCCGGCATCGATGAACACGGCGCCGATAATCGCTTCCATGGCATCCGCCAGGATCGACGGTCGGCGCAAGCCACCGCTTTTCAACTCGCCCTCACCCAGCCGCATG
>DAIDAS010000130.1 GCA_027310505.1 bacterium | reverse complement strand
GCAATCCATTTTCTTTAAGTACTCGAATCCATTCTGATAAGGCCAGCAAGGGATTTGCTACATGCTCAAGCGTGTGTGAGGATAGTACGAAATCATAAGACAAGGACGGAATTTGATGTAGATCGGTTGCTTCAGTAATATATTGACTGCCTGGTGGACGCCGTTTATCAAAATGGAATGTTGGCCCTTCTTTAATAGCCCCTTCCCAAGTTGTCTCATACCCAAAATTACAATTGTCGACCCGACTTGCTATTCCATAAACCGGCAGTAAACCTTTTCTTTTAAATAATTTACTTGACCCACCTATCTCTAACCCATTCTTATCCTTAAAGAACAGTTTGGAATGTTTGTAGTAAGCCAGCCGTGGAGGGAATAAGGCCGGCAAAATTTTTATACTCATCTTCAAATATTTTGCTATCTATCGATCAAACAAAATTTCCATTTATGTAACGGGACTACAGACAGCTGCGTGAACACAATGCTGTGCATGATTTAACCAATTGAATGTATCTGGAATATTTCTGCGGGAACGGGATTTGTAACGTAATGTATCGTAGAAAAAACAGACTAAATTCTTAACAAAGTGCTTATTGGTACTTGGATACACCAAGGACTAAGCTGTCGGGTTGGTGAGCAGCCTTGGACTCGAACCAGCGTCAGCTATGGGTCGTAAGCGGACGGTTCTGACCTGTCTCAGCCGTGCACCACGTGATTTGAAATCCGATTCTCATGGGTTGCCAACACGGCTTGGCAGCGTGCGATAAAAGAGGCAAGTTTGGAAGATTTTCGGTTCCATGACTTGAGGCATACCTGGGCTTCCTGGCATTGTCAGGCAGGCACTAGTACCGATGAACTCAAGGATTTGGGTGGATGGAAAACCAGGTCGATGGTGGATCGTTATGCGAAGTTTGCGACGGAACATCTGGCGGCGGCTGCCACCCGGATCGAGAAGAGGCGTACAGATAACGTGGTGCAACTGTCACGTTTTTGTCACGCTGAAAAGCACAACGGCCTAGGACGAATCCTAAGCCGTTGATTGATCTGGTGGGGGATGACAGGATCGAACTGTCGACAAACGGATTAAGAGTCCGCTGCTCTACCAGCTGAGCTAATCCCCCGTTGAGGACGCGCATTATTACGATTATTCGACTTTGTGTCAACACTTGGGAGGCATATTTAATGCGCGTGCCGGGCGGTTGAGGCGGTGGTAAGATAATCCGAAACAAGCGTGGAACAGGCTGAGGGGAGTTTTTCATGAGCGTCCGTATCGTTGCAACCATACCTTTTACCGATCAGAAACCGGGCACTTCCGGGTTGCGCAAGAAAGTGCGGGTGTTCCAGGCGGCGAATTATCTCGAGAATTTCGTGCAGTCGATTTTCGACAGTATCGCGGCGCCTCGCGGCAGTACTTTGACTGTCGGTGGCGATGGGCGCTATTACAATCGCGAGGCGATACAGATTATCCTGAAAATGGCGGCAGCCAACGGATTTGGCCGAGTGCTGGTGGGGCAGGGCGGGATTCTTTCTACGCCGGCAGCATCGTGTGTGATTCGCAAATATCAGACATTCGGCGGCATCGTGCTCTCGGCCAGCCATAACCCGGGCGGGCCGGATGGCGATTTCGGCATCAAGTACAACATCGGCAATGGCGGCCCGGCCCCCGAGAAGGTGACCGAGGCAATTTTTGCCCGTAGCAAGGCGATGGCGGAATATCGCATTCTGGACGCAGCAGACATACCGCTGGACGTGATCGGCGAGACCCGGTTGGGCGATATGACGGTGCAGGTGATCGACCCGGTGAGCGATTACGCCGAGCTGATGGAGACACTGTTCGACTTCGGTGCTATTCGTTCGTTGCTGGCGGGTGGTTTTCGCCTCAAATTCGATGCCATGCATGCAGTGACCGGCCCTTATGCCAGAGAGATTATCGAAAAACGCCTGGGAGCGCCGGCAGGTAGTGTGATGAATGCGGTGCCGCTGCCGGATTTCGGCAACGGCCATCCCGACCCCAACCTCACCTACGCGCATGAGCTGGTGGAGATCGTGTATGGCGCCGCCGCCCCTGATTTCGGTGCGGCATCCGATGGCGATGGCGACCGTAACATGATTCTGGGCAAAGGCTTCTTCGTCACGCCTTCCGATAGTTTGGCCGTGCTGGCAGCCAATGCGACTCTTGCGCCGGGGTACAGGAATGGCCTGGCCGGGATTGCCCGATCCATGCCTACCAGTGCGGCGGCTGACCGTGTGGCGCAGGCGCTGGGTGTCCCATGCTATGAAACGCCTACTGGCTGGAAATTCTTTGGCAACCTGATGGATGCCGGAAAAGTGACGCTGTGCGGCGAAGAAAGCTTCGGTACCGGTTCTGATCACGTGCGCGAGAAGGACGGTTTGTGGGCGGTGCTGTTCTGGCTGAATATCCTGGCCGTGCGCCGGCAGGGGGTAGAGGCTATCGTGCGCGAGCACTGGGCGAGATATGGGCGCAACGTCTATTCGCGCCACGATTACGAGGGTCTGCCGACTGAATCCGCCAATGGCGTGATGCAGCATCTGCATGACAGTTTTGCCGTGCTGACCGGCTCGCAACTGGGAAGCTACAAGGTAGTGTTCTGTGATGATTTCAGCTACATCGACCCGATCGACGGCAGCGTCAGTACCGGGCAGGGGGTGCGCATCGGGTTTGGCGACGGTTCGCGTATCGTGTTCCGCCTTTCCGGTACCGGCACTGAAGGGGCGACGCTGCGCATCTATCTGGAGGCCTACGAGCCGGACGTTTCAAAACATCATCTCGATGCGCAGGTGGCACTGGCCGAGCTCATCGGAATCGCGTTGCAGGTATCGCAACTGCGCGAGAGAACCGGGCGTACAGAACCGACAGTGATTACCTGATAAGAAAAGGGGGGGGGTATGGGCTGGGCCGGGAAAATATCATCGGCATTGCTGGGCATGACACTGGTTCTGCTTCAGGGATGCGCCAGCGTCCCGATGGCCTCGTTGAATGAAGATTCGACCGCCAAGGAATTCAGGATCGACCCGCAGAAATCAAGCATCTATGTTTACCGGAACGAAAATTTCGGCGGCGCGGTGCCAATGACAGTTAGCCTGGATGGACGCGTGGCCGGACAAACCGGGGCCAAGACTTTCTTTCTTTGGGAGGTGGGGCCGGGTGAGCATGAGATCGGTTCGATCTCCGAAAATAATGTGACGCTGAAGCTCAAGACCGAGGCGGGAAAAGCCTACTATGTGTGGCAGGAAGTCAAAATGGGTTTCTGGATGGCCCGTTCTGCGCTGCATGAGGTCGACGAGGAAACGGCGCGCAAAGCCATTGCGGAGTGCAAGCGGGCACAGTCTTCTTTCTGACGGGAACTCCCCCAGCTATTCGCTGACCTGCTTGATGGTCATCGTGCCTTTGTACAGGCGGATGTCCATGCGGCTCAGGAACGACATCCCGAGCAAGGCTTCGCCTTCCAGTCCGGGGGCAATGGTTGCGGCAACATCCTTGGCCTCGATGCCGCCAAGCCTGACACTGTTGAGCCGCGTCATGTAGCCGACTGTTTCGCCGTTGGCGGTGGTGGTGCTGATGGCGGCATGGCTCTTGATGCCCAGGCTGTCCGCCAGTTTCTGCGAGATGGCGACACCGGTCGCGCCGGTGTCGACCAATACCTCAGCCCTGATGCCATTGATGTAAGCTTCGGCGCGGTAGTGGCCGCTGGGGTCACGTTGCAGGACAACCGTTTGGCCGTTGCCGAGCACTTCTGCCTTGTTGGGATGGAGTGCGGCGTCGATCATCCAGGCAAACCCGGCAAACAAGGCTAGCCATATTGCGGCCGAAACGATGGTGCCGGGTTTCATGGTTCCCCGTGTGCGGCCTAGAATGGCAGTTTTGCGTCCGGCGCTGCTGCCAGAATCACTTGCCTGAACTGTTCCTGGATGCGTTTGAGCGCCGCTGCGTTATTGGCTTCGAAGCGCAGCACGACCACGGGGGTGGTGTTGGACGGACGCATCAGGCCGAAGCCGTCGGCGTATTCCACGCGCAGGCCGTCGATGGTAATGATGTCCTGCGCACCATCGAATTTCGCTTCCTTTTGCAGCCGTGCGATCAGTGCGTGCGGCTCGCCTTCCTGCATCTGGATGTGTTGCTCCGGCGTGCTGACGCTATCGGGCAGGGCATTCAACACGGCTGACGGGTCGGCCGTGCGGCTGACGATTTCCAGCAGGCGGCAGCCGGAATAGAGGCCATCGTCGAAGCCGTACCAGCGTTCCTTGAAGAATACGTGGCCGCTCATCTCTCCGGCCAGCGCTGCACCGGTTTCCTTCATCTTGGCCTTGACCAGCGAGTGACCGGTTTTCCACAGCAGCGGTTGTCCGCCGTGTTCGGTAATCCACGGATGCAGGTTGCGGGTGGATTTGACGTCGTAAATAATGGTGGCGCCCGGTTCGCGCGCCAGTACGTCGGCGGCGAACAGCATGAGCTGGCGGTCGGGGTAGATGATGCCGCCATCCTTGGTGACTACGCCGAGTCGGTCGCCGTCGCCATCGAACGCCAGTCCCAGCTCGGCATCGCCGGATTGAAGCAGCAGGATCAGGTCTTTCAGGTTTTCCGGTACCGAAGGGTCGGGGTGATGATTGGGGAAATGCCCGTCCACCTCGCAGAATAATTCCTGCACGTCGCAGCCCAGGGCGCGGAATAGCCTGCCGGCATAGGCGCCAGCCACGCCGTTGCCGCTATCCACGGCGATCTTGACCGGGCGCGCGAGTTTGATGTCGGAGGCGATGCGGTCGATGTAGTCCTGGGCGATGTCCTGTTTGGAGTAGCTGCCAGAGCCTTCGGACAAATCGCCTTGCTCGATGCGTTTGCGCAGGCCCTGGATGGTTTCGCCCGAGAGCGTTTCGCCTGCCAGGACCATTTTGAGGCCGTTGTAGTCCGGCGGGTTATGGCTGCCGGTCACCATCACGCCGCAATGGGTGCCGAGGTGTTGGGCGGCAAAGTACACCATAGGGGTGGCGACCATGCCGATGTCGATGACGTGAATGCCGGATTTCTGGATGCCGCGCGCCAGCGCTGCTGACAACTCTGGGCCAGAGAGTCGCCCGTCGTAACCGATGACGACTTGTGTCTGGCCTCGTGCCGCGGCTTCGGAGCCGATGGCATGGCCGATGGCTTCGACGATTTCGGGGGTGAGTGTTTTGCCGACGATGCCGCGAATATCGTAAGCTTTGAAAATTTCTTTGGGTAAATTCATGGGGCTGCCTGCGTGAAATCAATTCGGATGTTTTCGTCGGGAGTATAATACAAGCATGAAATTCTCATCTGATTTGCTGCACAAATACTGCAAGGCAGGTCCGCGCTACACCTCGTACCCTACCGCGCCTTATTTCAATGAAAGCTTCGGCACGGCGCAGTGGGAAGAAGAGCTGCGCGCGAGCCAGGACAAGGGGCGCGACATTTCGCTGTATGCGCATATCCCGTTCTGCGACACGCTGTGCTATTACTGCGGTTGCAACATGATCGCGACCAAGGATTACAGCAAGGCCGAGTCCTACCTGGACATTCTGTTCAAGGAAATCGACCGGGTTGCCGCGTTGACCAGCCCAGCCAGAAAGGTTCGCCAGTTACACTGGGGTGGCGGTACGCCGACCTATCTCAAGCCGGATGACATGCGGCGCCTGTATGCCCATCTGGCAGGCAGGTTCAGCATGGCCGCCGATGCTGAAATCGGCTGCGAAATGGACCCGCGTGAACTGACGCGCGACCATGTGCGTGCGCTGCGGGAATCAGGCTTCAACCGCCTGAGCCTGGGGGTGCAGGATCTTGATGACAAGGTGCAGCACGCTGTTAACCGGGTTCAACCTGAGGCGCTGATCCGCGAGGTGTATGACTGGGTTCGTACAGAGGGTTTCAATAGTGTCAATTTCGACCTCATGGTCGGCCTTCCGCACCAGACCCCCTCCAGCTTCGAGCAGACGCTGGACAAGGTCATCGCCATGGCGCCTGATCGCTTCGCCGTGTTCAACTATGCCCATGTGCCGTGGATGAAGAAGCACCAGAAGCTGATCGCGGAAGAAACCCTGCCGCAGATCGATGCGCGTCTCGAATTGCAAAAGCTTACGCTGGAAAAACTGACCGCGGCCGGTTACGTTTACATCGGCATGGATCATTTCGCCCGTCCTGACGATGAACTGGTCAAGGCCCAGCAGGCCAAGACGCTGTACCGTAACTTCCAGGGCTACACTACGCACAAGGATTGCGACATCCTGGCTTTCGGCGCCTCTGCCATCAGCCAGACCGACGACGTTTACGCGCAGAACATCAAGGTGTTGTCGGAATACCGCAGCATGATCAATGCCGGCAAGCTGCCGGTAGAACGCGGTCTGCGCATTACCCATGAGGACAAGCTGCGCCGCGAAGCCATCACCCAGGTCATGTGCGATCTGGAACTGGACAAGACCAGCTTCGGCCGGCAGTGGAATATCGATTTCGATAGTTACTTTGCCAATGCGCTGGAAGAACTCAAAGAGATGCAGGCCGATGGGCTGGTGGTGCTGGAAACCGACAAGGTGCGCGTGACCGAAGAGGGCCGCGTGTTTCTGCGCAACATCGCCATGGCGTTCGATAGTTATCTGCACCAGCAGGTGACGGACAAGCCGCGCTATTCGAAGACTGTTTGAGCGGATGAGTGTTCCCGAGATTCGCCCCGAGCAGTCCGTCGAACTGCTGAAAGCGCTGCATATCCTGACGCGCGACGGCAAGCTCAATCAGGATAGCCGTCGCAAGCTGAAGCAGGTGTATCACCTGTTTCATTTCATCGAGCCGTTGCTGGAAGAGGTCTATGCCGAAAAGGGCGATCTCACGCTGGCGGATCACGGCGCTGGCAAGTCCTATCTCGGTTTCATCCTGTACGACCTGTTCCTCAAGGCCAGGCCTGCCGGGCATATCTATGGCATCGAGACGCGCGAGGAACTGGTCGCTAAATCGCGGG
This sequence comes from bacterium, assembly GCA_027310505.1. Classification (GTDB taxonomy): domain Bacteria; phylum Pseudomonadota; class Gammaproteobacteria; order Burkholderiales; family Methylophilaceae; genus CAIJXJ01. The sequence continues at coordinate 5,117 of DAIDAS010000130.1, read as the reverse complement.
AGCTGGCTGAACATCTCGGCTTTGGGCGCATGTCGTTCCTGCATCTGTCGGTGGAAGAATCCATCCACTCGCCGGCGCTGCCGCCGCAGATCGATGTGGTGACGGCGTTGCACGCCTGCAATACGGCGACGGACGACGCCATTCGCTTTGCCTTGCACAAGCAGGCGAAATTCATCGTGCTGGTGCCCTGCTGTCAGGCAGAAGTAGCCTCGGTGCTGAACCGGCACAAGAACCAGTCATTCGGGAAAACGCCGCTGTCGGAAATATGGCGGCACCCCATCCATACCCGCGAGTTCGGCAGCCAGATCACCAACGTGCTGCGCTGTTTGCAGCTGGAAGCGAACGGCTATCAGGTGACGGTGACGGAACTGGTGGGATGGGAACATTCGATGAAAAACGAACTGATTATCGCCCGCCGCAAGGGCGCGTCGAGAAAGAGCGCCCGCGACCGGCTGGAGCAGATACTGACCGAACTGAACCTGGAAGAGCTGCGCGAGCGGTTTCTGGCTTAAATCAGGAGGCCTCGTCGATCCACGCCTGCTGGATCGCCTCCAGCACCTTTTCGCCGCCGCGATGGTGGTCATCGTCAAAGTTTTCCAGATCGACCACCATATTGTGCAGGTCGACGAAGCGGATCGTGCTGGGATCAACCTCGGGATGCTTGTCGAACAGCTCTTCGGCAATACGTTGTACGTCAGTCCATTTCATGATGTTTTCCTAAAGCTTTGCTCTTGCATATTGGTTGGGCCACGGTACGTCCACGCCCAGCTCGCGGGCGGCGTGTAGCGGCCAGTACGGGTCGCGCAGCAGTTCGCGGGCCAACAGTACGGCGTCGGCCTGCTCGGTGACCAGGATGTGTTCTGCCTGATGCGCGTCGGTAATCATGCCGACCGCACCGGTTGCGATGCCGGCTTCCTTGCGGACGCCCTCGGCAAAGGGGGTCTGGTAGCCAGGCGCAACGGGGATTTTTGCGTCGAGAATCAGCCCCCCGGTCGAACAGTCAACCAGGTCGATGCCGATCTCTTTCAGCCATTTGGCGAACTGGATGGATTGCTCCAGATCCCACCCGCCTTCGACCCAGTCGGTGGCGGAAATCCGCACGAATACCGGCCATTGCTGCGGCCAGATCTCGCGGATGGTTTTGGCGACCCGGAGCGGCAGGCGGCAACGGTTTTCCATGCTGCCGCCGTATTCATCGGTGCGCTGGTTGGAAAGCGGCGAGAGGAATTCGTTGAGCAGGTAGCCATGCGCGCAGTGCACCTCGGCGACTTCGAAACCTGCAGTCAGGGCGCGGCGGGCGGCATCGGCGAATAGTTCGACAATGCCGCCGATTTCGTCATGGGTGAGCGCGTGCGGCACCCCGTGCGCCGGGGTGATAGGGATGGCGGAAGGAGCCACGGTCTGCCAGCCGCCAGAGCCAACCGGCAGGTATTTTGCGCCATTCCACGGCGCATCGCACGAGGCCTTGCGGCCGGCGTGAGCGATCTGGATTGCCGGTACCGCGCCTTGCTGCTTGATGAAATCGACGATGGGGCGGAAGGCCTCGGTATGGGCGTCCGACCACAGGCCTGTGCACCAGGGCGTGATGCGGCCTTCCGGACAAACGGCGGTGGCCTCCACAATCACCAGTGAGGCGCCGCCGATGGCGCGGCTGCCGTAATTCACCAGATGCCAGTTGTTGGGGATGCCGCCTTCGGCCGAATACTGGCACATGGGCGAGACGAAAATGCGGTTCTTGAGTTCGAGTTCGCGCAGCTTGAGGGGCGTGAAGAGTTTTGCCATGATTGCTCGCTTTACCTGGAAACGATGTTGATTTTGCTGATTTTTTCCCGCCATTCGGCCGGGCCGCTGTGGTGAACGGAGTGCCCCTGGCTATCGACGGCTACCGTTACCGGCATATCCTCCACCTCGAATTCGTAAATCGCCTCCATCCCCAAGTCGGCGAAGGCCGCCACGCGTGAGGATTTGATGGCTTTGGACACCAGATAAGCCGCGCCGCCGATCGCGATCAGGTACACCGATTGGTGGCGCTTGATGGCGGCAACGGTGGTATCGCCGCGTTCGGCCTTGCCGATCATGCCAAGCAGGCCGGTCTGCTCCAGCATGAAATAGGTGAAACGGTCCATGCGGGTGGCGGTGGTCGGGCCGGCTGGCCCCATGACTTCATCGCGCACCGGGTCAACCGGGCCGACGTAATAAATGAAACGGTTGGTGAAATCCACAGGCAGCGGTTCGCCGCGCGCCGCCATTTCCTGCAGGCGGCGGTGGGCGGCATCGCGGCCGGTTAGCAGTTTGCCGGAAATCAGCAGTTTCTCGCCCGGCTGCCATTGGGCGATGTCGGCGCGGGTGATGGCATCAAGGTTGACGCGACGCAACGGTGCGCCGGAATCCAGCGCGACCTGCGGCCAATCCTGCAGTTTGGGTACCGGCAGCCGGGCCGGGCCGCTGCCGTCCAGCGCAAAATGCACATGGCGCGTGGCGGCGCAATTGGGGATCATGGCGACAGGCAGGGACGTCGCATGGGTGGGGCAATCCAGCACCTTGACGTCCAGCACCGTGGTCAGTCCGCCCAGCCCTTGCGCGCCGATGCCCAGTGCATTGACCTTGTCGAAAATTTCCAGCCGAAGTTCTTCGGCCCGGTTGGCCGGCCCGCGCGCTTTCAGTTCCTGGATGTCGATGGGCTGCATGAGCGATTCCTTGGCCAGCAGCACGGCTTTTTCCGCAGTGCCGCCGATACCGATGCCTAGCACGCCGGGCGGGCACCAGCCGGCGCCCATGGTGGGCACGGTGTCGACGATCCACTGCACCAGGTCGTCCGAGGGTTCCAGCATCGCCAGTTTGGCCTTATTTTCAGAGCCGCCCCCCTTGGCCGCGATGCGTATGTCTACCTGGTCACCGGGCACCAGTTCCACATGCACGATGGCCGGGGTATTGTCGCGGGTATTCCTGCGGATGCCGGCCGGGTCTGCCACGATCGAGGCGCGCAGCACGTTATCCGGATGGCTGTATGCGCGCCGCACGCCTTCGTCCACCATGTCCTGCAATGCCCGGTCGGTATCCCAGCGCGCCTGCATGCCAACGCGCACGAAGGCGGTGACGATGCCGGTATCCTGGCACAGCGGGCGCTGGCCTTCGGCACAGAGATAGGAATTGATCAGGATTTGCGCCAGCGCGTCACGGGCTGCCGGCGATTGCTCGCGTTCATAGGCCTGATTCAGCGCGTGCAGGAAGTCAGGCGAATGGTAGTAGGAAATGTATTGCAGCGCATCGGCGATGCTGGCGATGAAATCCTGTTCGCGGATCAGGTGCATGGAGGTCGGCTCGCCCGGAAATCAAAAACACAATTATAGCGCCAGGCCGGGCAAGAATGACCCCGTTCACAATGGTGCCTGCTGCCGGAACCTGCCTTGCACAGACTCCGGCAACTGGTTTTGCATCAGTCCTTGCCGTGGACGAAGGACTTTCCGTGATCCCCGCCCAATCCGCCACCGGCTGCAATACTGCCGCCTGCAGCGGTGGTGATGTGGCTGACCTGCTGCACTTCGACGTGGCTGCCACCACCATGTTCTACGTGGTTGTATGAGGCGCCGGACGCCACCGGCGCGCCTGCCGCCGTCACGATCCGGCTGATCGGTGCGTGCGAGGCATGAGAGGACTCATGGCTGGTTTCATGACCTTGCGTATGGAGGTCGTTTGCCGGTGACCGTGGTGACGCGGCTGGTGCCGTTCACTGCATTGCCGCTGGCGGTCAGGGCGTGGTGATGCTCTTCATGCAGTTCTGCTGTTTCGGCATGGTGTATGCCGTGGTGGTCGGCATCGAGCGCATGGTGAGTCTCGTGCCCCAGGCTTTCCGCTCGCGCAGGCTTGAATGCGGTTCCGGGATGAAGATCGAGTTTGTGTGCGATTTGCCCCCAGCCCATCCCCTGGCTGTGCATAGTCAGAACGCCGTCCATATGTACCGTTTGAACGGTTGCGCCCTGCAGGACGGTAACGCTCCCGCCCGTCAGTGCTGTTTGCAATTGCTGCGGCGTCGGGTTGGTGATGCCAATGGAGGCAAGATCGGCCTGAGCAAGAGACAGCGCCTTGGTGACATTGCCCCATCCCATGTTTTGCGTCGGTGCGGTAAATGTCATGCCATTCGTAGGTACCGGTGTCGTGCTTGGGTTGAGCCGCCAATGCCCAGCGAAGTCAATGCTGCGGCCTGGCAGCCTGTCAGGCCGCAATGTCGTCCATTTGCGACAGACAATAGGTACCAATGGGTTTGATTGGGGTTAAAAAAGTAACCCGCCATCCTGAAGGGGAGTAACAGGGCGATGGCTGCCCAGTTTTCTGGCGTTCTATCTGCTGCGGCAAACATGATAAAATTCAATACTTTTAGTACTCTGGAATCCCAACCATGTTCAGTGCATCCCAAACCATCGCCAAATTCGACCCGGAACTCTTTCAGGCTATGGAGGCCGAGCGTCAGCGTCAGGAAGACCATATCGAGCTGATCGCTTCCGAGAACTACACCAGTCCGGCCGTGATGGAAGCACAAGGCTCGGTGCTGACCAACAAGTATGCCGAAGGCTATCCGGGCAAGCGCTATTACGGTGGTTGCGAATACGTCGATATCGCCGAGCAGTTGGCGATTGACCGTGCCAAGGCGCTGTTCGGCGCCGAATACGCTAACGTGCAGCCGCACTCCGGCTCGCAGGCCAACGCCGCGGTGTACCTCTCCGTGCTCAAGCCGGGTGACACCATTCTGGGCATGAGTCTGGCGCACGGTGGCCACCTGACGCACGGCGCATCGGTCAACTTCTCCGGCAAGGTGTTCAACGCCGTGACTTATGGCCTGCACCCTGAAACCGAAGAAATCGACTACGACGAAGTGCAGCGTCTGGCGGATGAACACAAGCCGAAGATGATTGTTGCCGGTGCTTCTGCCTATGCGCTGGTGATCGACTGGAAGCGTTTCCGCAAGATTGCCGACAGCGTGGGTGCCTACCTGTTCGTGGACATGGCCCACTATGCCGGTCTGGTCGCGGCTGGTCTGTACCCGAGTCCGGTCGGTATCGCCGATTTCGTGACCACGACTACCCACAAGACGCTGCGCGGCCCGCGTGGCGGCCTGATCC
>DAIDAS010000092.1 GCA_027310505.1 bacterium | reverse complement strand
CCACCGTGCCTGTCGGCAGCGCAAAATTTTCGTCCTCGGCTTCTTCCTTGAGATCATCGTGCGATTGCCGTTCGATGCTGACCGCCTCCGACATGCGCTTCATGAACAGAAGCGCCACCAGCAGGACGCCGATATTGACGGCGACGACCAGGTCGGTGAATACGGTGAGCACGAAAGTGATCAGCAGCACGGCCACATCGGCTTTCGGCGCGGTGCGTACCATGTGGGTGAAACGGTGCATCTCGCTCATGTTGTAGGCGACCACAAACAGGATCGCCGACAGCGCGCACAGCGGAATATGTGCCGCCAGCGGGGCCAGCAGCAGGATGATGAGCACCAGCGTGGCTGCATGCACCAGGCCGGATAACGGGCTGGTCGCGCCATTGCGGATATTGGTGGCAGTGCGGGCTATCGCGCCGGTGGATGCAAACCCGCCGAACAAAGGCGAAAAAATGTTGGCGATGCCCTGCCCGACCAGTTCCTGGTTGGAGTCGTGCCGGGTGCCGGTCATGCCGTCAGCCACGACGGCGGATAACAACGACTCGATTGCCCCCAGCAGGGCAATGGTGAACGCCGGGCCCACGAGTTGCAGCATCTCGGTAAAAGTCAGCTCAGGCGGTTCGAATTGCGGCAGGCTCTGCGGGATGCCGCCAAAGGCGCTGCCGATGGTGGCAACCCCGTCAAATTGGAAAATGTCCTGGACGGCGGTGGCTGCCACCATGGCCACCAGTGGGGCGGGGATGCGTTTGAAAATCTTGGGGGCAAGCCACAATGCCGCCAGTGTGCCCAGCCCGATGGCTGTTGTCGGGAGATGCAGGTCGGGCAAGGCTTGCAGCAGGTTTGCGAGCTTGTGATGAAAGTGTTCGGCGCCCCCGACAGGCGTCAGCCCGAAGAAATCCTTCCACTGGCCGACGAAGATGATAACGGCGATGCCGCTGGTAAAGCCCACGATGACCGGGTCAGGGATGTATTTGATGACCCCGCCCATGCGCGTGAATCCCATCGCCAGCAGCATGAACCCTGCCATCAGGGTGGCGACCTGCAACCCCTCGATGCCGTATTTGGCGGTAATGCCAGAAAGGATAACGATGAATGCGCCAGTAGGTCCGGCGATTTGCAGGCGGCTGCCGCCAAACAGCGAGGTGAGTGCGCCGGCGACGATGGCGGTGTAAAGCCCTTGTTCCGGCTTGGCACCGGAAGCAATGGCAAACGCCATGGCCAGCGGCAGGGCGACGATCCCCACGATCAACCCGGAAAGCATGTTGCCCAGCCAGTGCTCCCGCGAGAGCAGGCCGGCACGTTTGGCTTCAATAATGGCAATCATGACTTAACTTGTTGTGGCAAAGAGGAGAGTCGAGTGTAGCACAAGCGAAAATGTGCTGGCGACCGTGACTGGAAGGTAAATGCGTTGTAAAAACTATCGATCAGGTCCCTGATCGGGCGAAGGCGGGTTGTGTCCATCCTGTGACAGCGACCGAAAAGGACTGTTTTTCTTGGCGTGCATGCGCGTTTGCGCCGCCAATACCTGCAGCGCCTCCTCGTCGGTGATGCCTGACATGCGAGCAATCCCAAGGACATTCCTCACGCTGTTTTGAATGAAGGACTGATCGGCGGCATTCCTGACGAATTGCATGGCGGCGTAATCAGCAGGAGCAGCGAATTCTCCCTCTTTCATCGCCGCAATTGCTTTCAGCAGCTTTTGCGGTTCAACCACGCCGTGCTCATTGATTGTACGAAGGCCCACGCGGCTCAAGCCTGCGGCGGCCCGCGCGGCCAAAGGGCCAAGGAAAGCGATGCCGATATCGTTGGCATTGCGGCGGTTCTTGGCCGCTTCTGCCGCCATGTAGGTTTTTTCTGCCGGGGAGTAATCCGGCCACATTTCCCTGATTTCCGGTTCGATCATCTCCGACAGGCGAGTGATGCTGGCGCGCAGGGCCAGGGATTGCTCAGGCGGTAACGGTGACAGCCCGGATGTGTGGTCGGATGACGCTGGCTCAATATCTCGCGGTATTGACGCAGTGTCTCGATGTGGGAGGCACTGCGCCCCGGGTCGATCCTGGCAAATTACATAAATACCAGAATCTCACCCTTGCCATCGTTGGCGAGATCGCCGGCATAACGTTGCACCCGGTTTTTGTCGATACTGGCAAACTTGCTCGGCAGTGAGCGGAACGATTTGAACATCAGGCTGAGGAAGGGCAGGGTATGGCTGCCGCAATCCTGCAGGGTGGCATGAAGACTGGGCTTGCTGAACAGCAGTAGCGTGCCGCGGCGCATGCCGAAACCAACATAATCGCCTACCGAACCCATGACGCCGATAGTGCCGGCCAGCATGCGCGAGGCGCAATAGGCGCCGACGTTGCCTTCGATCAATACAATCCCCCGGCGCATCTGGTCGCCGACGCGGTCGCCAGCGTTTCCGGTGATGATCACGGTGCCGCCCTTCATGCCCTTGCGGTCGCCGGGGATGGCCGAGGCGAGGAAGTCGCCGACGTTGCCGTTGATCTTGATGATGCCGCCGGCCATGCCGCTGGCGACATAGGCGTTAGCGTTGCCGTGCAGGGTGATCTCGCCCTTCTTCATCTGGAATCCGAGATAGGAGCCGGCATCGCCGTGGACGGCGATGCTGCCGCTCTGCATCTTGGAGCCAATGAAATCGAGCTTGCCATCGCCATTCCTGATCACGATCTCGTTGGTGTCGTCACCCGAGATGTCGAACAGTGCATCAACCCGCAGCTTGCGGTTGCCGCATTGCAGCTCGATGCCGGCGATCTCGGCGGCGGATTTTCCTGCCAGGTAATCGGGTGTTAGCGGCGAGCAATCGACGCGCTGTTGCAGTGGTGTCTTCAGGGTCAGGGTCAGGGCGCTCATGCTGCCTCTCCGCTCATGATTTCCCGCAGGTGGAATTGGAATTGACCGAGTTTGCCGCCATAGTTGCCGGCTGAAATCCGCTTGATGCCATTGGCCGCGCCAAGCTCGCATACGGCGGCGATGCCGGCGCGGGTAGCCTTGCGAATGTCAACATCGGTCAGGCCGTCGATCACGATTTCCATGACAGATTCGATTTCAGGCGATAGGTCGGTTTTGGTGATGCCTTTCAATGTGGGGCAGAACGCATCGTTGGTGGAGGCAATCAGCGCCTTGTACTTGGAGCCGACCTTGGAGCCGGAGCGCACCACGCCGCCGGGGAACGGCATGATGACGTTAGGCACTTTTCGCATGGCTTCGATCGCGGCTTCGCACGCGGCCAGTGCCTGAGGCTGCGATTCGGCCAGCACCAGGAAGTTGCCGCCGCCAACGG
>DAIDAS010000087.1 GCA_027310505.1 bacterium | reverse complement strand
TCACCGTGCTGTCGCGCAGATCAATCAAGCCCTCCAGCAGTGGAACGCCCGCGCGGGTCAGTTGTTCCATCTGGAAGCAGAACATCACCAGATCCTGCATGCTGACGGAATATCCGCTAAACAGGCCATGGCGCTGGGTCGCCACATCGAATGCGACCAGATCCAACCCAATGTGCTGAAGGCGTAATTCCAAATCAACATCGTTGACTGCCTCCATCCGCCCCTGCGCTGGCTTACCCGTCTGGTCGACCGCCTTGTACCGGAAAATGGGCATGTGCGGAGTGCGAACCTACTGGTCCAGGCGACTGGTCAAATCGACCACGCGCGACACTTCGGCCAGGCTCGTAACACCTTCCAGCACACGCCGGACACCGTCTTCGGCCAAGGTCAAAAAACCTTTCTCGCGCGCCACGGTACGCAGCTCATCGAGGTGAGCACGACGCGCAATCATCGAATCGAGCTCGCTATCGATACGCAACAGCTCGATGATCGCCATGCGCCCCCGATAGCCGTTGTAGTTGCATCGCTTGCAGCCTTTGTGCCGGAAAATCTGGTGCTTGCTGCCGGCCTTGATCCCGAGCAGCCTGCATTCCTCCGCGTCCGGCGCATAGGCTTCCCTGCAGTGGACGCACAGCACTCGTACCAGACGCTGGGCAATCACCCCGATGATGTTGCCGGCCATGATTTCCGGCGCGATGCCAATATCGAGCAATCGCGGAAACGTACCCAGCGCAGAATTGGTGTGCAACGTGGTAAACACCTGATGGCCAGTCATGGCGGCACGAAACGCCATTTCAGCTGTATCGTTATCGCGCACCTCGCCTACCAGGATGATGTCGGGGTCCTGCCGCATGATGGACCGGATGCCGTTGGCAAAATCCACTTTGTTCACTTCATTCACCGAGGTCTGGCGCATCATGGTGACAGGGTATTCCACCGGGTCTTCCAATGTCATGATGTTGACGGCTTCGGTATTCACGAATGACAGCAGCGAATAGAGCGTGGTGGTCTTACCGCTGCCGGTAGGACCTGTCACGACCAGGATACCTTCCGGCCGGGTCATCATCAGCTTGAGTTGCTCCAGCGTCTCGTCCCGCAGCCCCATGCGGTCCAGCGGGATGATGGATTTCTCACGATCCAGCACGCGCAGCACGATGTTTTCGCCATGGATGGTGGGATGGCTGGCAACCCGGAAATCGATTGGGCGGCCAATCAGCGTAATCTGCAGACGACCATCCTGTGGCGCGCGCGTCTCGGCAATATCCATGCCGCTGATCACCTTGAGGCGCACGGCAATGCCGGGCCAGTAACTTTTGTGCAGACTGCGAATTTGCTGCAACACGCCATCGATACGGTAGCGTATGCGCAGGAAAGCGTATTCCGGCTCGAAGTGGATATCGGAAGCACCGCGTTTCACGGCATCCATCAACAAGGCACCCACCAGGCGCACTACGGGCTGGGTGTATTCCTCTCCGCCACCTTGCAGACTTTTATAATCGATCTCGCCGGTTTCGATCTCACGGAGGATGCCGTCCACGGAGAGTTCGTAGCCATAAAACTGGTCGATGTGCTCTTCCAGTTGCGCCTCTCCTGCCAGCGCAGGCTTGACCTGAATCTGCCCCCCCAGCATGGAGCGCAGCTGATCCAGCGCCACCACGTTGAACATGTCGGACATCGCCACGACAAGGATCTTGCTGAATTCTTCGAAAGCAATCGGCAATAGCTGGTATCGCCTCGCGAACTCCTCAGGCACCATCTTAAGCGCCTCGGCATCAGCCACCACGCTGGAAAGATCGATGCTTTCCTGGCCGATGGTATGCGCTACAAGATCGCGCACCATGGCCTCGGTGACAAAACCCAGCCGCACCAATTGGCGCCCCAGCGGGATATTGTTCTGATCCTGCTCCATGAGCGCGATGCGCAGCTGATCCTGGCTGATCAGCCCTTGCTGGACCATGAGCTCGCCCAAGCGAAGCTTGCGTCGCTGCTCTGCCATCACATTGTTCGGATTATTCTTGTCGGACATTTTTATGTGTAAAACACCTGATCGCAGGCCTGTCAGCCGGGCTATTTATTCAATGATTGCCGCAACTGTGCAATACGTGCTTCGATCTGCGCCTTATCCACCCCGGCGCTGCCGCCCCGTGCCAATAGCTCCAGCGCTTTCTGATAATGCGACAGGGCAAGCTCGGCCTTGCCCATTTGGTCGAGACTCACCGCCAGATTAAATGCGTATTCCAGGTTGGCGACATCAAAATGATACGCCTGGAAATAGGCCTGCTGTGCAGAAGGCCATTGGCCCTGATCGGCATACAGATTACCCAGTGCCGCATGCAAAAAGGCGGCCTCCGGCTGCTGGGCCAGCAAAGACTTCAGGCGGCTCTCGCTCGCAACCGGATCAGATTGCCCCATCAGGCCAATCATTCCGGTTTGCGCTGCGGCATTCCGGGGTTCCAGTTCCAGCACACGCATGTAGTCCGCAGTAGCTTCATCTGTTTTTCCAAGCCGCGTCGCAACCGCGGCCAAACCAAGCCAGGCATCGACATTACGCGGCTCGGCCAGCGCCACCTGCCGGTAGTACCGCCCCGCCAGCGCGTCATCACCCACCATGAAGGCTTGATACCCCGCCATCACTCCATCACTGACCGATGCAACCGGCGCACGATTACGCGTCACCTTGACTGGAACCTCCTGCACAGCGGCTTCTTTGGGCTTGGCATCGACCGAAGCAATCACTTCTTCAGGTTTGGAAACAGCCCCCTTCATCCTATCGGCTTCAGGCGCAGGCGCAACTCCCTCCTGTTCCGGCTCGGCGGCAGCCCCAGGCACAGTCGCCTCCACAACCGGGGGAACCGGTCGAGGCGTCGGCAATGCGACAGGTCGCGCCACAACTTGCGCAGGCTGCTCCAGGGAGTTCAGGTAATAATAAAATCCAGCGCCGAGAAGCAGCATAAAAAACACACCGCCTCCCGCCAGCCACATTGCACGAGATGCGCCAGCCCCTCGCGACTCGCCCTCCCCGGCACGGAATACGGCAGCAGCCTGCCTCTGGGTACGCGTGGCTGCACTCGGAGTGTCGTCAAAACCACTCTCCTCATGCAGGCTAAGTGTACTTTCTGCAGGTTGCGGCGCCAGTTCAAGCTCGGGCTTGCCACCCTCATCAGAAGACACTGCCGCGCTCTCAGCAACCGCAGTCTTGCTTTGCTCGGCCTTTTGCAGCGCTTTAATGAGCAGACTCATCGATTGCCGTCACCGGGAGTTGGTCGGGAAGATATTGCTTGAACGCCTTCAGCTCATCACTTTCCAGGCTAGTATTCGCCGGGATCACTGTCGGACGCAGGAAAATGACCAGTTCCGTTTTATTGGCAATGTCATTCTTGCCTTGAAACAGTTTACCTATCAACGGAATCTTTGAAGCGCCAGGGACAGATTCGGTGTTCGCCTGAATGTCATCCTGCATCAGCCCACCAAGCACCACCGTCTGACCACTCGCCACTTGAAGCAGGGACTCCATTTCGCGCACCCGAATCTGCGGGATAGAGCTCGGCGTCCCCCCCTTGAGTGCAGGGTTCGGATCCTGGACAGGCTGTCCAAAGGCGCGAGAAATAGTCGGCCGCACCGTGAGGGTGACCGAACCGTTCTCGTTGACTTGCGGCATGACGCTCATGACAACGCCGACAGGGACGGTGTGCGGAGTCGTCGTAAAAGTGGTCTGGCTACCGATCTGATTCGTGGTCGTATCTGCCTGGATGGTGAAGTAAACGAGATTGTCCACCACCTTCAGTATGGCGGTCTGGTTATTG
>DAIDAS010000215.1 GCA_027310505.1 bacterium | reverse complement strand
CAGCAATTGCATGTTGGGCGCCAGTTCGCGCAGAAGAGGTAAGATCAGCGGTAGCAAATAGGGGCCGATGGTGTAGATGGCGCCAAGCCGCAAAGGGTGCCCGAGCGGATCGCCGCTTTCCTGGGCGATGGTCTTGATGGTGGCGGCTTCATCCAGCGTGCGCGCGGCCTGTACGACGATCTGTTCGCCCACCGGCGTGAGTGTGATTTCGCTGGAGCCGCGTTCGAAAATGGCAATGCCCAGCTCTTCTTCGATTTTCTTGATGCCCACGCTCAGCGTGGGCTGGCTGACGAAACAGGCTTGTGCGGCGCGCCCAAAATGACGTTCGCGGGCAACGGCCACGATATATCGCAATTCTGTCAGGGTCATGCGATTAGTGCTCCAAAGGGAAAGTCCGGTAAAATCCAATTTTACGCGCAGATAGACAATAGCCTACAGCATGTTTTTTCAAAAATCCCCGACTTCCGCCACTCCGACGCGTGCGCCTGTCCCCGAAAAAACAGCGGGGCTCATTCGAGAGGCATGGTGGCTGCTGCTGGTGGTCGTGGGCAGTTACTTGGCCACCATCCTGATCACTTATCACCGCGACGACCCCGCCTGGTCGCACAGCGCCAGCGACACTGCCGTCATCCACAACGCCGGCGGCACTTTCGGCGCCTGGCTGTCGGATATCCTGTTATACCTGCTGGGCGTTTCTGCCTGGTGGTGGGTGGTGCTGGCGTTCTATGCCATGTGGCTGGTGTATCAGCGGCTCGAAAGCACTGGCCTGAGCGAACGCCCCTTGCTGTTTTTTAACCTTTTCGGCTTTGGTTTGATGCTGGTTGCTTCCAGCGCGCTGGAAGCCGGCCATTTGCGCGGCCTGCACACGGCGTTGCCGCTGGCGCCAGGCGGCATGCTGGGCGAGGTGGTGGACGACGCATTGCGCAAAGTGCTGGGTTATGCGGGTTCCAGCATGGTGCTGTTGCTGGCATTTGCTACCGGTTTTAGCCTGTTTACCGGCTGGTCGTGGCTGGCGATCACCGAGAAGATCGGTACGGCGCTGGAGACGAGTTACTTGTTCTTGCGAGACCTTTGGCGCGACAGGCAGGATCGCAAGGTGGGCCAGGTCGCCGAACAGTTGCGTGAAGAGTACGTCGAAAGCGAGCGCAAACGCACCGAAGACCGTACCCCGGTACAAATCGAGACGCCGGTGCTCGAAGTGCCCAAGAGCGATCGTGTAGAGAAGGAGCGGCAGGTGCCGCTGTTCGAAACTCTGCCGGATTCGCCATTGCCGCCACTGCACCTGCTGGATGAGCCGCAAGGCGAAGTCGAGGTGCAAAGCGCCGAGACGCTGGAATTCACCTCGCGCCTGATCGAGCGCAAGCTGATGGACTTCAACATCGAGGTCAAGGTCACTTCCGCGCTGCCGGGCCCAGTCATCACCCGCTACGAATTCGAGCCCGCCGCAGGTGTGAAGGGCAGCCAGATCACCAATCTTGCCAAAGATCTGGCGCGTGCCCTGTCCGTGGTCAGCGTGCGGGTGGTCGAGACTATCCCCGGCAAAAGCTGCATGGGCCTGGAAATCCCCAATCCCAAGCGCCAGGTAGTACACCTGTCTGAAATTCTCGGTTCGCAGGTCTATGCCGACATGGGGTCGCCACTGGCGATCGCCATGGGCAAGGATATTTCCGGCAAGCCGGTGGTGGCCGACCTTGCCAAGATGCCGCACGTGCTAGTGGCCGGTACGACCGGCTCCGGCAAGTCAGTGGCGATCAACGCCATGATTTTGAGCCTGGTCTACAAGGCAGATGCCAGCAAGGTGCGCTTGATTCTGGTCGACCCCAAGATGCTGGAACTCTCAGTGTATGAAGGCATTCCGCACCTGCTGGCACCCGTGGTGACTGACATACGCCAGGCGGCTAGCGCGCTCAACTGGTGCGTGGCCGAGATGGAAAAACGCTACCGCCTGATGTCGTCGCTTGGCGTGCGCAACCTGGCCGGCTACAACCAGAAGATTCGCGATGCCGAGAAGGAAGGCAACAAGCTCACCAACCCCTTCACGCTGACGCCGGACAGCCCGGAACCGTTGGAAGAAATGCCGCTGATCGTGGTGGTGATCGACGAGCTGGCCGACATGATGATGGTGGTCGGCAAGAAGGTAGAGGAGCTGATTGCGCGACTGGCGCAGAAGGCCCGTGCCTCGGGCATCCATCTGGTGCTGGCGACGCAGCGCCCGTCGGTGGATGTCATTACCGGCCTGATCAAGGCGAATATCCCGACCCGCGTGGCTTTCCAGGTGTCCAGCAAGATCGATTCGCGCACCATCCTCGACCACATGGGCGCCGAGGCGCTGTTGGGGCAGGGCGACATGCTTTATCAACCGCCCGGCACCAGTTATCCGCAGCGCGTGCATGGCGCATTCGTGTCCGATCAGGAAGTCCACCGCGTGGTGGAATACCTCAAGTCGCTGGGGGAACCAAATTACATCGAAGGCATTCTGACCGGTGAGGCCGAGCAGGGCGAAGCAGGCGAAGGGATTTCGGGTGAGGGCGGCGGCGAAAGCGATCCGCTCTACGACGATGCCGTTGCCATCGTGCTGAGAACGCGCCGCGCTTCCATCTCGGCGGTGCAGCGGCACCTGCGTATCGGCTACAACCGGGCGGCACGGCTGATCGAGGAAATGGAACGTGCCGGCCTGGTGTCGCCGATGCAGTCCAACGGCAACCGTGAAGTGCTTGCCCCATCAGGAGAATAGGCAGTATGAATTACCGCATGATCCCGTTATTGCTGCTGTTGCCTGCGTTGGCCCATGCCGACGCCGTGCAGCGGCTGAACAGTTTCTTTCAGGGGACTGCTTCGATGCGGGCGCAGTTTCGCCAGACGGTGCTCGATAACCAGAGCCGCAGGGTGCAGGATGTTACCGGCAGCATGCAGCTGTCGCGCCCGGGCAAGTTCCGCTGGGATTACAACAAGCCTTACGTGCAGCTGGTGGTCGGCGATGGGCAGAAAGTCTGGCTGTACGACCCTGACCTGAACCAGGTCACGGTGCGCCCGCTGGACAAGGTGCTCGGTTCCAGCCCTGCTGCGTTGCTGGCTGGCAGCAGCGATATCGAAAAAACCTTCAACCTGAAGGATGTCGGCATGCAGAACGACCTGGAATGGGCCGAAGTGACCCCCAAGGACAAGGAAAGCGGTTTCGAGAGAATGCTGCTGGGCTTCAAGGGGGAACAACTGGCCGAGATGGAGTTGCACGACAACTTTGGTCAGACCACCGTCATCGAATTTACCCGGCTGGAACGCAACCCCAAGCTCAATCCCCAAGCGTTCAGGTTCAGTCCGCCCAAGGGGGCGGATGTGGTTGGGGATTAGGCCGTAACCGCCCCTCCACGACCTTTTAAAGACCATTGGGATAAAACCTGCGTATGACTGATCGCGGACTATTCGCCAACAAGGAGCCGGACGCGCCGCTGGCGGAGCGTTTGCGGCCGAAGACGCTGAACGACGTGGTCGGGCAGTCGCATCTGTTGGGCGAGGGCAAGCCGCTACGGCTGGCGTTTTCTTCGGGCAAGCTGCCCTCGATGATCCTGTGGGGGCCGCCGGGCGTGGGCAAGACGACCCTGGCAAGGCTCATCGCCAATACGGCCGATGCCGAGTTCATCCCGCTTTCGGCGGTGCTCTCCGGCGTCAAGGACATCCGCGAGGCGGTGGAGCGCGCCGAGCTCACCTTGCAGCAGTCCGGCCGTCGTACCATCCTGTTCGTGGATGAAGTCCACCGTTTCAACAAGTCGCAGCAGGATGCCTTTTTGCCGTTCGTCGAGAGCGGGTTGTTCACCTTCATCGGTGCCACCACCGAGAACCCCTCGTTTGAAGTCAACAGCGCGTTATTGAGCCGCGCGCAGGTGTTCGTGCTGGAAGCTCTGGCCGAGAATGAACTGGCGGTGCTGCTGGAGCGCGCGCTGGAACTGGAATCCGGCGGGCTGGTTATCGAACAGGAGGCGCGCGAGCAGATCCTGGGCTATGCTGATGGCGATGCGCGCCGGTTGCTGAATTTCCTCGAAGGGCTGTTCAACGCGGCCCATGCGGCCGGCGTCAACGAGGTGGACATGGCTTTTTTGCAATCTGCCATGGCCTCGCGATTGCGCCGTTTCGACAAGGGCGGCGAGGCGTTTTACGACCAGATTTCCGCGTTGCACAAATCGGTACGTGGCTCCAATCCTGATGCCGCCCTGTACTGGTTCCTCCGCATGCTGGACGGGGGCGCCGATCCGCTTTATCTCGCCCGCCGCATCGTGCGCATGGCCATCGAGGATATCGGCCTGGCCGACCCGCGCGCCCAGGAAATCGCCTCCAGCGCCTGTGAAATTTATGAGCGTCTAGGTTCGCCCGAGGGTGAACTGGCGCTTTCCAATGCCGTGATCTATCTCGCCGTCGCACCCAAGAGCAACGCGGCCTACATGGCTTATAACCAGATGAAGGCGCTGGTGGCGCAGGATAAATCGCGACCGGTGCCGCTGCATCTCAGAAACGCGCCGACCAAGCTGATGAAAAATCTCGGCTACGGCAAGGAATACCGCTATGCCCACGACGAGCCGGAGGCTTACGCGGCCGGTGAGCAATACTTTCCCGACGATATGGCCCCGGTGCGCGTTTATGACCCCACGCCGCGTGGACTGGAAGGTAAAATAGGCGAAAAGCTGGCGCATTTGCGCGAACTTGATCGCAAGGCCCGGAATAAACAGTAATTTTTTGGAGTTTCCATGCTAGATATTCAGTTGTTGCGTAATGACCTGGACGGAGCGGCCCGCCGCCTGGCGACGCGCGGTTATACCCTCGATACGGCGCAGTTTACTGCCATGGAGCAGGAGCGCAAGGCGGTGCAGACGCGCACCCAGGAACTGCAGGCCAAGCGTAACACCAGCTCCAAGCAGATTGGCGTTGCCAAGTCCAAGGGTGAGGATGCTTCGGCGATTCTGGCCGAAGTGGCCACGCTGGGCGATGAACTCAAGGCTGCAGAAGAGCAGCTGGTGGTGATTCAGGCGCAGATGCAGGAGCTGCTGCAAGCCGTCCCCAACCTGCCTCACGAGAGTGTGCCAGTGGGTAATTCCGAGGCTGACAATGTGGAAGTAAACCGCTGGGGAGCGCCGCGCAGATTCGATTTCGAAGTGAAGGATCACGTCGATGTCGGCAACCCGCTCGGGCTCGATTTCGACACCGGCGCCAAGCTCTCCGGGGCGCGCTTTACGTTTATGCGCGGCTCCATTGCCAGGCTGCATCGCGCGCTTGCCCAGTTCATGCTGGATACGCAAACCAACGAGCACGGCTACACCGAGTGCTACACGCCTTACATCGTCAATGCCGATACCTTGCGGGGCACTGGCCAGTTACCCAAGTTCGAGGCTGATCTGTTTTCCGCCAAGAAGGGTGGGCAGGAGGGCGAGGGTGAAGCGCTATACCTGATCCCGACTTCTGAAGTGACCCTGACCAATACCGTGCGCGACGAAATCGTGCCGCTGGAAGCGTTGCCGATCAAACTGACCGGGCATACCCCCTGTTTCCGCTCCGAAGCCGGTTCTTACGGCAGGGATACGCGCGGCATGATCCGCCAGCACCAGTTCGACAAAGTCGAGATGGTGCAGATCGTGCATCCGGATCATAGCTACGAGGCACTCGAGGAAATGGTCCGTCATGCCGAGGCCATCCTGCAAAAACTGGAACTGCCGTATCGCGTGATGTCGTTGTGCACCCGCGACATGGGTTTTGGCGCGGCCAAGACTTATGATCTGGAAGTCTGGCTGCCGGCGCAGAACGCTTATCGCGAAATCTCGTCGGTCTCCAATTGCGAGGCATTCCAGGCCCGCCGCATGCAGGCACGCTTCCGCAATGCCGCTGGCAAGCCGGAACTGGTGCATACCCTCAACGGTTCCGGCCTGGCCGTGGGGCGCACGCTGGTGGCCGTGCTTGAAAATTACCAGAACGCCGATGGCAGCGTGACCGTGCCTGAGGTGCTGCGACCATATATGGGTGGACTGACGCAGCTGACCTAAGCTGCCTGCCGCGCATGGGACTGCCGGATATCAAATTCAGCCACCTGATCGGCCTTGCCGGCGTGTCTTCCCACGAAACGCCGCTGGCAAAGGAGTGGGGGCGTCGGTTCGAATGGCCGATGCTGCTGATTGCGATCTTCATCCCGGTGCAATGGTATGTCGTCGAAACCTCGCTGATTTCGACCCGGGCCAGTCACTGGTTCGATTGGGTCGTCTGGCTGTTTTTTGTCGGCGAAACGGTGCTGCTCTCGGCCCTGACCCGCAATCGCATGCAATACCTGCTGACCAACTGGATGAACCTCGTCATCATCCTGGCCGGCTTCCCTATTGTATGGAATAACACCCCGCTGGTTGGCGCCTTGCGCAATTTGCGACTGTTGCTGATGGTCGTGCTGGCGCTCGGGCTCTCCAAAACCATCCACCGCTTCCTGATGCGCAACCGGCTGGGGACGACGCTGGGCATCGCGCTGGTGGTCGTGATCGTATCCGGCATTCTGATCACCCGTATCGAGCCGGCCATGGGGACGATCTGGGATGGCATCTGGTGGGCTTGGGTGACGGTATTTACGGTGGGCTACGGCGATATCGCGCCACGAAGCCCGCCGGGACGTCTGTTCGGCGGGTTGCTGATACTGTTCGGGGTAGGTTTGATTTCACTGCTGACGGCCAACTTGGCGGCATTCCTCATCGGCAGCGAAGTGGAAAAGGTCGAAAAGGAAGAAAAAGAGGCGGATGTCCTGCTCAAGGATGTCGCCGAACGCCTGGCGCGCATCGAGCGCATGCTCGAAGAAAAAAGTCTCAGGGATACGCCGTCATCCGGTTCTGATGCCAGGCCAGATTGAAGCTTGGCAGCAGGGGCGCACGGCGCTCTTCGTATTTGCGCAGGATGTCGTAGTAAGTTCGCACTGATTCCACAAACACCACCGGAGCACCGCCGCGCGCGAAGCCATACTTCGCCTTGGAGAAATACTCGTACTGATTCAGCAAGGGCAGGGT
>DAIDAS010000060.1 GCA_027310505.1 bacterium | reverse complement strand
AAGAAAGTGCTCGACATGTCGATCAAGTGCAAGATCATGAGCGCCTTCGCCCTGCCGCTGCTGGGCCTGCTGCTGGCTGCCGCCGCTTTTAAGATGGGCTTGAGTGCCGGCGTCATGCTGACCGCTCTGGCCATCATCCTGCTGGGGATAGTCGGCGGCGGTTGGTTCCTGAGCAACATGCTGATCACCCCCTTGCAAGAAACCAGCCGCCACTTGCGCACGGTTACGGAAGGCAACCTGAACGTTCATTTCGATATGAGCCGCAATGACGAGGTCGGCCAGGTGCTGCAAGCCTTGCGTTCAGTGCAGATCAAGCTCGGCTACGACATGAACGAGACGCGCCGCATCGCCAATGAAGCGGTACGCGTGAAGATCGCGCTGGACAACGTCACCACCGGCGCGATGATTGCGGACAACGATCGCAACATCATCTACGTCAACAAATCGGTGCAGAAGATGCTCAAGGAAGCCGAGGCTGACATCCGCAAGCAACTGCCTGATTTCAACGCCGATACGCTGGTCGGCACCAGCATCGATACCTTCCACAAAAATCCGTCACACCAGAAGAACCTGCTCGCCACCCTGACCTCCTCTTACAGCGCCACCCTCAAGATTGGCGAGCGTACCCTGCAAGTCACCGCCAATCCGGTCATCAACGACAAGGGGGAGCGCATGGGCTCCGTCGCCGAATGGGTGGACCTGACCGAGAAGCTGGCGGTCGAGGAGCGCGAACGCCGGATGGCTAACGAGAACCTGCGCATCAAGATTGCCCTGGACAACGTCGCGACCAATGTTATGATTGCCGACAACGACCTCAACATCATCTACCTGAACAAGTCCGTGGTCGAGATGCTGACCCGCGCCGAACCGGATCTGCGCAAGGTGCTGCCAACCTTCAACGTATCCCGCCTGCTGGGCGCCAACATCGACCAGTTCCACAAGAATCCGGCGCATCAACGCAGCATGCTGGGCACCTTCAATTCCAATTACAAGACCCAGATCACGGTCGGCGGCCGCACGTTCGCACTTTCCGCCAACCCGGTCATCAACGAGCAGGGCGAGCGCCTGGGCAGCGTAGTGGAGTGGAACGACCGCACCATCGAAGTTGCCGTCGAGAAGGAAGTTGAAAACCTGGTGGAAGCCGCCGTGATGGGCGATTTCACCAATCGCATCGATCTTGCCGGCAAGGAAGGGTTCTTCAAGTCGCTGGGCGAAGGCATGAACAAGCTCATGGACACCAGCGAAGTCGGCCTCAACGAGGTGGTGCGCATGCTCAATGCGCTGTCACGCGGCGATCTCACCGAAACCATCGTCAACGAATACTTCGGCACCTTCGGCCAGTTGAAGGATGACTCCAACGCCACCGTCGAGAACCTGCGCAGCCTGATCGAACAGATCAAGACAGCCACCGATTCGATCAACACCGCAGCCAAGGAAATCGCCGCCGGCAACACCGATCTCTCGCAGCGCACCGAAGAGCAGGCCTCCAGCCTGGAAGAAACTGCGTCCAGCATGGAACAGCTGGCTTCGACCGTGAAGCAGAACGCCGAGAACGCCAAGCAGGCCAACCAGATGGCAGCAGCGGCTTCCGGCGTGGCGGTCAAGGGTGGCAACGTAGTGGGCGAAGTGGTGCACACCATGTCCGCCATCAACGAATCCTCGCGCAAGATCGTCGACATCATCAGCGTGATCGACGGCATCGCCTTCCAGACCAACATCCTCGCGCTGAACGCGGCGGTTGAAGCCGCCCGTGCTGGCGAACAGGGTCGCGGCTTCGCTGTGGTGGCCGGTGAAGTGCGTAACCTGGCGCAGCGCTCAGCCGCTGCTGCGAAAGAAATCAAACAGCTCATTTCCGACTCGGTGGAGAAAGTCGAGGGCGGCACCAAACTGGTGGAAGAGGCCGGCAAGACCATGGAAGAAATCGTCACCTCGGTCAAGCGAGTCACCGACATCATGGCCGAAATCACCGCAGCATCCGTGGAGCAGAGTTCCGGCATCGACCAGGTCAACCAGGCCGTGACGCAGATGGATGAAGTCACGCAGCAGAACGCCGCGCTGGTGGAAGAAGCCGCCGCTGCCGCCGAATCGCTGGAAGAACAGGCGCAGACGCTGATGGAGTCGGTCGGGGTGTTCAAGCTCTCGATGTCTGCGGCACCACGCATTGCCGCGTCACGGACGGTAGCGGCTCCCAAGGCCATTGCTTCGCCCAAGCCGGCGCGTGGCAAGCCGCAGCCACCGAGACTGCCTAACGACGAAGAATGGGAAGAGTTCTGACAAGCCGCGGCTGAGTCTGCCGTTCCGGCCCTGCATCATCAGGGCCGGAACGGGGCAGCCCAACCACAACTCGCTTCCGGAATACGTCAGAGGTTCCGGAGCCAAACTCGAGACCCGGATCTGGAAAACCATTGATGGCCGCCCCAACTGACCGAGATACGTCGACGCGCGAGTTCCATTTCACCGATCAGGACTTTCAGCGCGTACGCAAGCTGATCTACGAGCACGCCGGCATCAACCTGTCCGACGCCAAGAAGGACATGGTCTACAGCCGCCTGGGACGGCGCCTGCGCGCTACCGGGCTGACCAGTTTCCGCGACTATCTGGCACTGCTCGAAACCAACAACGAAGAAGAATGGGAAGCCTTCGTCAATTCGCTGACCACCAACCTGACTTCGTTCTTCCGTGAACCGCACCACTTTCCGCTACTGGCGGAGCATATCCAGAAGATCAAGCATCGCCGCCCGATCGAGCTATGGTGCAGTGCGGCCTCCACCGGAGAAGAACCCTACACCATGGCGATGACCATGGTGGAGGTGTTCGGTAGCTATACTCCGCCGGTACATATCCTGGCAACCGATCTGGACACCAACGTGCTGAAAAAAGCACAGGCGGGCATCTATCCGATTGAACGCGTAGAGAAACTGCCGCAGGACGTCCTCAAGCGCTTCTTCCTCAGAGGTACCGGCAGGAACGCCGGTTTTGTACAGGTACGCAAGGAACTGCGCGACATGATCACCTTCCGCCAGCTCAACCTGCTGGATGCCGGCTGGCCGGTTCGCGGGCCGTTCGAGGCGATTTTCTGCCGCAACGTAATGATCTATTTCGACAAGCCGACGCAATACAAGATTCTGCAGAAATTCGTGCCGGTCATGCACAGCGATGCCCTGCTCTTTGCCGGCCACTCGGAAAGTTTCCAGCACGCCGCCGATCTGTTCCAGATTCGCGGACGCACTGTCTACACCGTCGCCGACAAGGCGCGTCACCTGGCCATACCTGCACGATGAGCGCGCACGGCTTCGAGGAAACCCTCGCCCCCAACCTCTATTTTGACCGCAGCTTCAACACTCAGGCGGCCAAGATTCTGCCGGGCGAATATTACGTGACCCGCCGCGACATGCTGCTGGTGACGACCCTGGGTTCCTGTGTGGCCGCCTGCATCCGCGACAAGACCAACGGCATCGGCGGCATGAACCATTTCATGCTGCCCGAGAACGCCCAGGAACAAGGCGGCTGGGGTGCCGCATCCACGCGCTACGGCACGTATGCCATGGAAATGCTGATCAACCAGCTGCTCAAGCTGGGTGCCAGGCGTGACAACTTGGAAGCCAAGCTGTTCGGCGGCGGCGCCGTGATCAAGAACATGAGCGCCACCAATGTCGGCGAGCGCAATGCAAAATTCGGCCTGGAGTACCTCAAGACCGAGGGGATCCCGATGATCTCCAAAGACCTGCTCGACATTTACCCGCGCAAGGTTTATTACTTCCCCCACACCGGCAGGGTGCTGGTGAAGAAACTGCGCAACCTCCACAACGAAACCATTATCAGCCGCGAGCAGGAATACAGCTCGCGCCTGGGGCAATCGAAGGTGGAAGGCGATATCGAGCTATTTACATGAAGCCTGAACCGTTTGCCATGGAAACACGGAAAAAACATAGCCCCTCACGAGTGCCGGCCATTCAGGCTCGCGCTCGTGAATGGTCGCAGGCCGCCTGAGACGAAGCCCATGAACGCCCCCGATCAACCACTGCGCGCCCTTCTGGTCGATGAAGACCATGTGACATCAAGCCTCCACGCGAGCATTCTCGAGGACGCGGGCTTTAGTATTCGTCACGCCGCGCACCCATCCGAGGCCCTGGCGATTTTTGGCGAGGTCGACCCTGACCTGCTGATCGTCGACTGCTACTTGTCTGAGATGACCGGCTCCCAGCTCGCAGCCCGCATCAGGGAATCCGAGGATGGAAAAAGAACCGGCATTCTGCTGATCACCACGGATGAGACGAGTGACGTCATGGCAGATTCGATAAGACTGGGGGTGACCAATGTGCTCAAGAAGCCCCTGGATCTGGAGCTGTTCGCCATCATTTGCCAGTCGATGGCAAACAACGCACGCGCAATCAAGGATTCGACCAACCGGCTGCTTGCCTTGGTGCGCGAACAGAAATTTCACCAGCAGGCGCTCGACGAACATGCCATCGTCAGTATTACCGATAGCAGCGGGCGGATTACCTACGTCAACGACAAGTTTTGCAAGATCAGCGGCTACCCGCGCGATCACCTGCTAGGACAGAATCACCGTGTTCTCAAATCCGGTATCCACCCGGATGCATATTACCGGGAAATGTGGCACACCATCGCCCATGGCAAGGTGTGGCATGGCGAAATTTGCAATCGCGCCAGAAACGGCAGTTTGTACTGGGTAAGCTCCACCATCATGCCATTCCTCGATAGCCGGGGAAAACCGTGGCAGTATGTTTCCATACGCACCGACATCACCGCCCTCAAGAACGCCGAGATCGCCCTGAAGGAAGGCGCCACGTATCAGAAAGGGATCCTGAACTCTGCCCAAGATGCCATCATCGGCATGGATCAGGATGGAACAGTAGTCGAATTCAATCCGGCGGCGGAACGGATTTTTGGCTATACCCGCGACGAGGCCATCCACAGGCAACTGTCCGACCTGATCATCCCCCCGGCGCACCGTCTGTCGCACGAGGCAGGCTTCCGGCGCGCCATCAGCTCCGGAAGCAGCCATCTGCTGGGCCACCGGATCGAATTAAACGCAATGCGCGCCAACGGCGAGGAATTTCCAGTAGAACTGGCGATCTCCATGCAGCAGATCTCCAGCCGCACCCTGTTTACCGGCACGCTGCGCGACATTTCGGAACTCAAAAAATCCGAGCAAGACCTGAGGGCTGCCAGCGCCCAGCTGGTTGCATCCAACAGCATGCTGAGTGCCGTGCTCGAGACCATTCCGGTACGTATTTTCTGGAAAGACCGGAATGGCACGTATTTGGGATGCAACCAGCTTTTTGCAAACGATGCCGGCAAAGCCTCGCCCAAAGAGATGATAGGCACCACCGATCACGATCAGCCATGGCGTAACGAAGCCGATCTTTATCGACGGTACGACGCCGAAGTCATTGCCAGCGGCCAGGGCAAACTGTTTTACGAGGAGCCGCAAACCACGCCCGAAGGTAAAACCATCTGGCTCCGAACATCCAAGGTACCGCTACGCAATAGCAACGGGGATGTGATTGGCGTCCTGGGAACTTACGAAGATATCACCGAGCGTATCGAGTCCGAAAAGAGGCTGCGCGAAACCGAGGAGCGTTTCAGCTTCGCCGTGGAAGGTGCCGGCGACGGCATCTGGGACTGGCACATGCCTGCCGGCATCATGCTGTTTTCCGGGCACTACGAGACGATGCTGGGCTATGAAAAGGGAGAGATCGCCTCCACCGTCGAGGCCTGGAGCCGTAGTGTCCATCCGGACGACATGCCGCGAGTCCAGCGGCATCTGCAGGACTACCTAGAAGAACGGGTGCCAGTCTATGCCATTGAGTTGCGGCTACGCTGCAAGGATGGCAGCTACAAATGGGTGCTTTGCCGCGGTACGGTAGTGGCACGCGACGAGACAGGCAAACCGGTGCGTATGATCGGCATCCACACCGATATCAGCGAGCGAAAAGCGGTGGAGGGGCAACTGATCGTTGCCCGTGAAGAAGCCGAGCGTGCCAATCGCGCCAAATCCGAGTTCCTTTCGGGCATGAGCCATGAGCTGCGCACGCCGATGAACGCTATCCTCGGCTTCGGCCAACTGCTGGAATACGACGAAACCTTGAGTGATGAACAGCAGGAAAGCGTGCAAGCGATTCTCAAAGCGGGCTACCACCTGCTGGAACTCATCAACGAAGTACTGGATCTGGCCAAAGTCGAGTCCGGCCACATCGACCTGTCGCTGGAACCGGTGGAAGTCCGCCCGATTATCGAGGAATGCCTGAGCCTGGTGGATACCCTGGCCGACAAACGCGGCATTCCCCTGCGCCACGCGGTGCCGGATCAGGCTGTAATCAGGGCTGACCGCACGCGGCTCAAGCAGGTACTGATCAACCTCCTCTCCAACGCCATCAAATACAACCGTGAAGGTGGCAGCGTCAATATCGAGATGCTCCCCCAAGGTGCAGAGCGGGTGCGTATTGCAGTCACGGACACAGGGGCCGGCATTCCACCCGAGCGCATGGCAGAACTGTTCCAGCCCTTCAGTCGCCTCGGCGCCGAACACAGCGGCATCGAAGGCACCGGCATCGGCCTGACGATTACCCGACGCATCATGGAAATGATGGGCGGTACGGTCGATGTCGAGAGTAAAGTGGGCGTAGGCAGCACCTTCTGGATCGAACTGCCGCTTGAATCGTTGCCTGAGCCGGTTCACGGCCAAGGGAGAGCATCTGCCAAAATTTCGATGAAGGTCAATGCCGAGTCGGCGCAGCATACCCTGCTCTATATCGAGGACAACCCGGTCAACATCAAACTGTTGGCAAACATCCTCAGCCGGTACAAGCACACCCACCTGCTCACCGCCCATACCCCCGAACTGGGCATCGAACTGGCGCTGACGCGCAAACCCGAACTTGTCCTGCTCGACGTAAACATGCCGGGCATGGATGGCTACCAGGTGATGGAAGTGTTCAAAGCCCATGCAGAGCTGAAGGCCATCCCGGTTATCGCCATCACCGCCAACGCCATGCCGCGCGACATCGAGCGGGGCATGGCGGTGGGCTTTGCCGCCTACCTCACCAAACCGCTGGATGTGGGTCAGTTCCTTAAAACCATTGACCTCCTTCTCCAAAATCGCATGGAGCAAAAATCATGAGCGCCGGATCCTTGCATCAGGAAAGCATTCTCGTCATCGACGACGAGCCCGCCAACCTCAGGTTGCTGGAAAAAATGCTTTCCAGCCAGGGTTACAGCCAGCTCGCGCTCGTACAGGACCCGCGTGAGGCGCTCGACCGCTATCGCGCCATCCAGCCCGACCTCATCCTGCTCGATATCAACATGCCACACCTGGATGGCTATCAGGTCATGGAGCAACTGAAGGGGCTCAACGACCCGCTGCTGCCCCCTATCGTCATCCTGACCGCCCAGCACGGCAAGGATTACCTGCTGCGGGCACTTGCGGCCGGCGCACGCGATTTCATCACCAAACCTTTCGACCTCGCCGAACTGCTGATGCGAGTGCGCAACCTGCTTGACGTGCAACTAGCCCACCGCCTGCTCCACGACCAGAAAAATGTACTGGAAGATATGGTCCTGGAGCGTACCGAGGAACTGAGGCGGACCCGTCTGCAGGTCGTGCAGCGCCTGGGCATGGCGGCGGAATATCGCGACGAGGAAACCGGCAAGCACATCATGCGCATGAGCCATATCTCGGCCCTATTGGCTCGGGCCAGCGGCTGGAGCGAGGCCGATTGCGAACTGATCCTGCATGCCAGCCCGATGCATGACATCGGCAAGATCGGCATCCCCGACGCCATTTTGTGCAAACCGGGCAAGTTTGAGCCGCACGAATGGGAGCTCATCAAAACCCATACCACCATTGGACACATCCTGCTCGATGGAGATGATTCCGATCTCATGCGGATGGCGCGCGAAATCGCCCTCACCCACCACGAGAAATGGGATGGCAGCGGTTATCCCAACGGGCTGGCAGGCGATGCGATTCCGCAGGCAGGCAGAATCGCGGCGTTAGCCGACGTGTTCGATGCGCTAACTTCCGTTCGCCCTTATAAAAAGGCCTGGACAGTCGAAGCGGCAGTGAACCTGATCAAGGAAAACAGTGGCAGGCACTTTGACCCGGAACTGGTTGCAACATTCCTGCAAGAACTGCCCGGCATTCTGCAAATCCGCGAGCGTTTTGCCGAACCCGAGGTGCTGCAGGATTAAAATCCCACAACGCCCATATCAACTTTTAGATTCACCAGCCAAACAGTCATGCCTAAAATCAAAGTCGTCGTTGTCGATGATTCTGCGCTGATCCGCTCCCTGCTCAAGGAGATCATCAACCAACAGAAAGACATGGAAGTCGTCGGTACCGCACCGGATCCGCTGGTGGCGCGCGAAGTAATCCGCTCGCTCGATCCGGACGTCATCACCCTGGACGTAGAGATGCCCAAAATGGATGGGTTGGACTTCCTGGAAAAACTGATGCGCCTGCGCCCAACACCGGTACTGATGATTTCGACACTGACCGACAAGGGCTCCGACATCACCTTGCGCGCGCTGGAGCTGGGCGCGGTGGATTTCGTCTCCAAGCCGAAGATCGATATCCAGAACGGCATGAAGGCTTACGCCGAAGAAATCACCGGCAAGATCCGCATGGCGGCCAAGGCCCGGGTGCGAGGCATGGCCCGGGCCTCCGCAATCACCGCCAGCAAAAGCGCGGATACCGTGCTGCCCCCCATACGCAACAAAGTCTCTTCCACCGAGAAAATCCTGGTGTTCGGCGCATCCACTGGCGGAACCGAAGCGCTCAAAGAGGTATTGATCCAGTTGCCTCCAGATTGCCCGGGGATCGTCATTGCCCAGCACATGCCCGAAGGTTTCACCAAATCCTTTGCAGCGCGCCTCGACACCCTGTGCCAGATCAAGGTCAAAGAA